>JBKJVY010000324.1:0-7255 GCA_046717185.1 Thermoanaerobaculia bacterium | reverse complement strand
ACCGTCGTCGGAAGAGGCAGCCCCGCCGACAGCAGGAACGCCGGCCAGAACACGGCGTGGAAACGGAGGATGTCCTTGCCGATGAGGTGGACGCGCCGCCCCTCCGGTCCCTCCCAGAACTCTCGGTACAGCCCGTCGTCCTCCGACCCGAATCCGAGCGCCGTCACGTAGTTGGAGAGCGCGTCGAGCCACACGTAAACAACGTGGCCGGGCCGGCCGGGAAACGGGATACCCCACTTCACGTTCGTGCGGGAGACCGAAAGGTCCTTCAATCCCGCCTCGACGAACGACATCACCTCCGCGCGGCGGTTCTCGGGCCGCACGAACTCCGGCCGGGTGCGGTAGATCTCGAGAAGCGGTTCGGCATACCGCGAGAGCCGGAAGAACACGTTCTCTTCGGACTGCCACGCGGCGGCCTTCTCGTGGACGGGACAGTTCCCGTCCACGAGCTCCTTCTCCGTGTAGAAGGCTTCACAGCTCGCGCAGTACCACCCCTCGTGACGGGCGAGATACAGGTCGCCGGCCGCCTCGATCCGGCGAACGATCTCCTCGACGCCGCGGCGGTGGCGGGACTCGGTCGTCCGGATGAAGTCGTCGTTCCGAATGTCGAACGTCTTCCAGAGCTCGTGGTACCGCCGGACGACCCGGTCGGCGAGCTCGATCGGCGCGATCCCGAGAGCAGCCGCCGCCCGCTCGATGTTCTGTCCGTGCTCGTCGGTCCCCGTCAGGAATCGGGTCTTCTCGCCGACGAGGCGACGATAGCGCGTCAGGACGTCCGTCACGACGGTCGTGTAGATGTGCCCGATGTGGGGCAGATCGTTGACGTAGTAGATCGGCGTCGTCGCGTAGAAGGTCTTCACGGGAGCCGGGAAACATACCGCAGTCAGCCGGGCCCGACGAGTTTCCCCCTCTCCCCGCAGCGCGGGAAGAGGGTCGGGGTGAGGGGCGTTCTCCGCTCAGAGCAGTCCGGCCTCCCGAAACGAAACGCAGCCGTCTCTTCCGACGACGACGTGGTCGAGGAGCCGCAGCCCGACGAGGTCTGCCGCCGAGGCGAGACGCCGCGTGAACTCCCGGTCCTCGCGCGACGGCGAGGGGTCGCCGGAAGGGTGGTTGTGGTACACGATGAGCGCCGCCGCGTTCGAGAGCAGGGCTCGCTTCAGCAGCTCGCGGGGCTCCACGACCGCGCGATCGAGCGTCCCGCGGTAAATCTCCGGGTCGTCACGCAGGAGCCGGTTGCGCGCGTTCAGGTACAGCGCGCCGGTACGCTCCTGGGTTCCGTCGCCTCGCGTTCGCCGGAGGTAGTCCTTCACGAGCGCCGGCTCGTTCAAGAGGTCGCGCGCGGAGAGCGTCTCGGTCGCGAGGCGCCGGCCCACCTCGATCGCCGCTGCGATCGCGGAGCCGCGGGCCCGGCCGACGCCGCGCTCGCGCGCCAGCTCGGTACTGGTCAGGCTGGCGAGACCCGCCAGGCCGCCGTGGGCAGCCAGAAGGCGGCGCGCACAGTCGAGTGCGCTCTCGCCGCGACCCCCCGATCCGAGGAGGAGAGCGAGGAGCTCTTCCGAGGAGAGCGCGGACGGTCCGGCGCGGGCGAGCCGCTCGCGCGGCCGCTCTTCGGCGGGAAGGTCGCGAATGCGGAAGGTTTCCGGCATGTCCGGGTCAGGGGTCAGGGGTCAGCGCAGACATAATGCTCCCGGTCGTCAACTGTCTAATTGTCGCGGCTTCGCGACCAGGCTCCGGTAGAGCGCTTCGATCCGGTCCAGCCGGACGTCGGTCGAGAATCCGGCCAAAACCCGCTCGCGGGCGGCGCGGCCGAGCCGGACTGCGAGGCCGGGGTCCCCGAGCAGCCTCTCGACCGCCGATGCCAGGGCGGCCGGGTCGCGGGGGGCAACGAGAAGGCCCGACATGCCGTCCTCGACGAGCTCCGGGTTGCCCCCCGCCGCGCTCGCGACGACCGGTTTGCCGAGCGCCATCGCTTCGCGGATCGTTCCGGTAATCCCGAGGCCCTCGTAGGAGAGGTCGGCGACGACGTCCGCGGCCGCGAGCACGTCGGGCATGTCGGTGCGGAACCCGATCGCCCGGACCCGCTCCTCGATCCCCTTCTCGCGGGCGAACGCCCGAACCCGCTCCTTCTCCGCTTCGTCCTTGCACGCGACGATGGCGACGGCGAGGTTCGGGATCCGTCCCGCCAGGACAGCGCCGGCCGAGACGACGTCCCTCCAGCCCTTCCAATCGCGCGCTCCGACCTGGAGGAGGAGCTTTTCGTCATCCGAGATCTTCCACTCCCGCCGCACCCTCGCCCCGTCCACGTGCGCGGGGTCGAACCGGGAGACGTCCACGCCCGCGTAGACGACGTGGACCTTTTCCGGCGGGACCCCGGCGGACCGGACGACCACCCTCCGAATGGCCTCGCAGACGGTGACGACGGCGTCGAGGCGGAACCGGAACTTGAGCGCACTCGCGACGTCGAGGGGAAACGAGACCCCGCGGTTTGCCACGAGGGCCGGCCGGCGCCTTTCGAAGAGGGTCGCGAAGAGCGCAACGGAGTGCGCGATGCCCTTGTGCGCGTGCACCACCTCGGCGCCGCGTTCGTCGACGAGTCGGGCGAAGCGGCGGGCGCTCGCGAGGTCGAACTCGTGCTTCAGGGGAAGCGGGAAGAAGGCGACTCCCTCCGCGCGGCAACGGTCAGCGACCTCGCCTCCCGGCCGGGAAACGACCCCGACTTCATGCCCGCGCCGTGCGAGACCGCGGGCGAGCTCGAACATTTGCACGACGCTCCCGGTCGTGAAGCTCCCCTTCTCGAGGACCTGCAGGACGGAGAGCGGACGCGCTCGGGCGACGTCAGTCCCCATCCGGCCACTCGTGGGCGCTTCCGTCCGGGACGAGGACGATCTTGCCGAACTGGCGGCCCTCCTCGAGGAGCCGGTAGGCCGCGGGGGCCTCCGAGAGCGGCAGCACCCGGTCGATCCGCGGCCTGAGGCGGCCGGCGCCGACCGCGGCGTAGAGCGCGCGAAACTCCCGGTCGTTCGCCATCGTCGAGCCCAGGATCGAGATCTGCTTCCAGTAGATGAGGCGGATTTCCTCCGCGGGGTTCGGCCCGGTCGTCGCTCCGCACGTGACGATCCTCCCACCGCGCCGCACGGCCTTGAGCGAATTCATCCAAGTTTTCTCGCCGACCGAGTCCACGACGACGTCCACGCCGCGGCGTCCCGTCTCACGGCGCACCACCTCGCCGACGTCCTCGGAGGGGTAATTGACGACGACCCGGGCGCCGGCGGAGCGGGCCTGTTTCGCCTTCTCCTCGCCGGAAGTCGTCGCGATCACCTGCGCGCCGCAGAGGAGCGCGATCTCGAGCGCCGCCCAGCCAACACCCCCGCCGATCCCGTGGATGAGCACCGTGTCGCCGGGCCGGACCGCACCTCGGCCGACGATCATGCGCCACGCGGTCTGGTAGGAAAGCGGAAACGCGGCGGCCTGCTCGAAGGAGAGCTCGCCCGGGATCGGAAAGAGGTTCACCGCCGGCACGACCACTTTTTCCGCGAAGGTGCCCGGCGCGTGCTCGCCCACGATCCGAAATTTCACGCAGAGGCACTGCTCGCCGCCTCGGCAGAACTCGCAGACGCCGCAGAAAAGGCCGGGCTGGATGAGGACGCGGTCGCCCGGCGTGAGACCGGATACCCCCTCCCCCGTCGCTTCGATGATGCCCGCGCCGTCCGCCCCCGGCACCTGCGGGAGCGGCACTCCCGGTATTCCCTCGCGCACGAAGAGGTCGAGGCGATTCACGGCCGCCGCCCGGATCCCCACGAGGACTTCGGCCGGCCCGGGCTCCGGGTCCGGCCACTCGCCGTACTCCAGGACCTCGTTGCCGCCGTGCCGGCGGAAGAAGACAGCCTTCATGTGCTCCTCAATTCAAGTATCCCAGCGACTTTAACTTCTCGAGGTACTCCCGGTCCGTCTCCCGGCGCGGTCCCGCGGCGGGGGCGATCCGCTCGCCGTAGGTCGCCACCTCCGCCCGCTCGAGCGTTCCGGGCCGGAAGAGCGCAAGCGCGGGCTGGCCGGCGAGGTCGCTCGCCACCGGGACGCCCGACCGCGCGAGAATCGAAGGCGCGACGTCTTCCGGGCGGATGCGAACGGTTCGAGGCGCAGCGCCGTCGAAGACGACCATCCGGCCGAGTGAACCGGGGCTCGGATGGCTGTCGGCCGCGAGCACCACGAGCGCGATCTCGCCCCGCCCGGCGCGCGCGGCAAGCGATTCGACGAACGGCAGGAGTCGGGCGATTGCCGCGGAGCGGCCCGCCGTGTCGTCGCGGAGGATGTCGAGCGCGGGCAGGTAGAGCGCGGCGACCGACCGGCCGGGCGCGAGCGCCTCGAAGGCGGCGATCGCCACGCGATCGACGTCGAGTCCGCCTCCCGCGCGTGCGAGCACTTCGCGGTTCTCGACGACGGCCGCCCCGGGCCACGGTCCCGAGGCCCACCAACCGACAGCGACCACCGGCAGCCCGGCGGACGCTCCGACTTCCCAGAAGGCAAGGCTCCGTCTTTCCCAGGCGCTGACCGGCGCCCGGTCGACGAGGCCCAGGCCGAGTCCCACCCCCCGGAAGTACCAGGAGGTCCCGAACGGCGGCCGCAGCGGAACGAGGCCGAGCGGCCGGACCCACTCGAGCGCGCGGACCCCGTGTCGGGATGCCGACACTCCCGTCGCGAGGTCCGTCCAGATCTCCGCCGGCGACCCGGTGCGGGCGGGCCACCAGCCCGCCGCCCCCCGCTCGAGGAGTCGCCGCAGCCGGTCTTCTCCGCCGCCTCGACCGGCGGCGACACCGAGACCGTCGATCGCCACGACAACGACCGTCCCGGAGCGAGGGGATGGGAGTGGAGCCGCCGCGGGAGCGCCCTCGCCCCGCGACGAGAAGAGGAGCGCCGCGATCGCGAGAGAGGCGGCCACCGCCGCGAGGAGAATCGCGCGCGTCCGACGCTCCGGCAGCCGTCCGGACCGCGCGAACGCCCGGGCGAGATAGGCCGCCCGGGCCGTCGACCCGAAGAGGAGCGCCGCCAGGCTCACCGGGAGCCCCCAGAGAAGCACGGCCTCGGGTCGCTCCGGGCCGAGCCGCCACGTCCCCAGCACCCAGAGAAAGAGGACTGCGGCCGCCGCAGCGAAGCCGAAGACGGCGGCCCCCTGTCCCGGCCGACGAGAGCGGCCGGCCGCGGCGAGAAGGAGAGCCGAGAAGCCCGCGGACGGAAGGAGCTCCACGACAACGAGGTGAACGGAGAGAAGCACTACCGACCGGGGCGACTCGCCGTAACGGAACTGCGACGAGGCCACCGCGGCGGCGGCCGCGAGCGCGAGGGCGAAGGTCCCGACGGCGAGAACGGGGAGCACTGTCCCCGCCCCGCCTCCGATCGCGCGCCGGAAGACGAACCGTTCGACCCCGCCCTGGAGGTATCCGAGCTCCCGGAGCCTGGCCCGCGCCTCCTCGAGGGTAGGGCGCGGAGAAGAGCTCACGCTCGACGGTCGCGGACGAACCGCGCCAGGTCCGCGAGGACCGCCGCCCGCCGGCGAAAGGAGACGAGTGCCGAGACCGCGGCGTCCAAAAGCTCGCCGACGAGCTCCCGGCTGGAGCCGGGTCCGAGCACCGCGGCAAAGTTGGCGCGGTGCCCGTCGCGCCGGGTGTCCTTCCCGAGGCTCGCCGCATCGCCTTCAAGGTCGAGGAGGTCGTCGGTGATCTGGAACGCGAGACCGAGGTTGCGCGCATAGAGCGTGAAAACTTCGAGTGCCGCCCCGCTCGCCCCGCCCGCGAGCGCGCCCCCTCGAACGGCCGCGACGAAGAGCGCCCCGGTCTTACGCGCGTGAATCGACTCGAGGTCGTCGAGGACGACCGACGTTGGATCGGCGCCGAGATCCGCCGCCTGCCCCCCGCAGCATCCCGACGCGCCGACGGCAACGGCCAGCTCCCCCAGGATTCGCACGCGGACGGCGGGAGGAATCGCCGGTTCCCGGGCGACGGTCTCGAACGCGCGAGAGAGAAGCGTCACGGCAGCGAGCTCCGCGGTCGCCACGCCATAGACGAGGTGGAGCGCGGGCTCTCCCCGGCGCCGCGCCGCGTTGTCCATGGACGGGAGGTCGTCCAGGACGAGCGAAGCGGCGTGGACGTACTCGACGGCGACCGCCACGGCGAGGGAAGCGGCCGGCTTTGCCCGGACCATCTCACCGGCGGCGATCGCGACGAGCGGCCTCACGCGCTTTCCGGGGGAGAGAACGGCCGAACGAACGGCGTCGCCAAGCCGTGCCGCGCCGCGGCCGGACGGCGGGAGGTTGCCGGAGAGGGCCGCCTCGAGCGCGGGGCGATTCGCGGAGGCGAATCGCTCGAATTCGCCCGCGGGGGGCGGAGCGGAAGGGCGGCTAATGGCCACGGGGAGCCGAGTTCCGAGTACTCAGTTCTCAGTTCTCAGCTGGCTCTGCACTGAGGACCGGGCTTCCCGAGAACCAAACTCCCCTAAGCCGCGTAGGTGGCCAGCGCCTCCGGCTCCGATTCGTAGACGTCGAAAACGGTGATGAGCTGGGTGACGGTCAGAACGTCGTTGATCTTCGGAGGAAGGTGGAGGAGCTTCAGCTTTCCGCCCTTGTTCGTCACGGACGTGTAGCAGCCGACGAGCTCGCCGATCCCGGATGAGTCGATGGTCGTCACGTCCTGCATGTTTATGAGGATGTTCTTCTTGCCCTTGTCGACGAGACCGTTGATGATCTCGCGCAACTGGACGTCTCCGGAGCCGATCGTGATCTTTCCCTTCAGATCCACGATCGAGACGTCCTGGACCTCGCGCACGTTCGCCTTCATGTCCGGTTTCCCTCCTTCTCCTTTGCCGAGCCCAGATTCTTGGTCAAAACGATCTCCATTCCTCCGCCTTCGACCCGCCGGAATCGGACGTCATCCATGAACGTCTTCATGTAGAAGATGCCGCGCCCCGACGTCTTCAGACGGTTCTCCGGCGCGAGAGGGTCGTCCACCTGCGACGGCTCGAATCCCGCGCCCTCGTCCCGAATCTTAATCTGCAGATTCTCTCCCACCACGTCCATTTCCAGGTGTATCCGCTTGGAGACGTCCTGGAGGTTGCCGTGCTTGATCGCGTTCGCCAGCCCTTCCCGCAGCGCCATCAAGAGCCAGTGACGAGTCTCCTCCGGAACCTCTCGCCCTTCGAGGAGTTTGCCACAAAGATGCTGCGCCAATTCGATGTTCTCGAATCGGCTCGAAAGGGACATCCGGAT
>JBKJVY010000323.1:0-2660 GCA_046717185.1 Thermoanaerobaculia bacterium | reverse complement strand
CTAGCTACTGGATACTGGCAATCAGCGCCTCAGCCACACGGGCGATCTCGTCGTCCGTGAGCTGCGGGAACATCGGCAGCGCGAGCACTTCCCGGGCCGCCTTCTCCGCTTTCGGGAAGTCACCCTCGCGATATCCGAGGTCGGCGAAGCATTCCTGGAGGTGAAGCGGGATCGGATAGAAGACGGACGTTCCAATCCCGGCGTCCGCGAGCTTCGCGCGAACGCGCTCGCGGTCCCGGACCCGGACGACGTACTGATGGAAGACGTGGTTGCGCCCCTGGGCCACGAAGGGGACGGTGATCCGGCCGGAGAGGTCCGCGTCCCACAGAAGCTCGCCGTAGCGGTCCGCGATCGCGATGCGCCGCGCCGTCCACAGGGCGAGGCGCGGAAGCTTCGCCGTCAGTACGGTGGCCTGCAGCGAGTCCATTCGGAAGTTCCCACCGACCCGCGAGTGGCGATACCGTTCGGCCTCGCCGTGCAGGCGGAGGTTCGCGACCAGGGCCGCGAGCTCGTCGTCGTTGGTCGTCACGGCCCCTGCGTCCCCCGCCGCTCCCAGGTTCTTCGTCGGATAGAACGAGAACGCCGCAATCTTCCCGAGGGTCCCAACCTTGCGGCCGCGATACGTCGCGCCGACCGCCTGGCAGGCGTCCTCCAGCACCGGGATTTGTCCGGCAACCTCGACGATCGGGTCCATGTCCGCGGCCTGGCCGTACAGGTGAACCGGGATGATCGCTTTCGTCCGCGGCGTGATGGCGGCGGCGAGCCGGTCCGGGTCCAGGTTGTAGGTCGTCGGCTCGATGTCGGCAAACACGGGCCGGGCGTGCAGGCGCGCGATCACCCCCGCCGAGGCAAAGAAGCTGAAAGGGCTCGTGACGACCTCGTCGCCGGCGCCGACTCCGAGAGCCATGAGAGCGACGAGGAGCGCGTCCGTGCCGGACGAGACGCCGAGCGCATGGCGGACGCCGACCTCTTCCGCAAACTTCGTCTCGAACTCTTCGTTGACCGAGCCCATGATGAAGCGGCCCGACGAGAAGACCTCCTGGACGCGGGAGGCGATCTCTCGCTTCAAGTCCTCTTCGTACCGGGTCAGATCGAGGAGAGGAATCGGACTCGCCGTGGTCATGAATCCGCGATTCTACGTCTCACGTCTCACGTCTTACATCTGATCAGGTGCGCCGTGAACCCGTCGGTTCGGGCGTCGGGGAAGAGCCGGAAACGCGCGCCGTCCACGAATTGTCGTAACGGCTGCGGCGGGTCGATCGGAGCGGGCTCGAGATCGGACCGGGCGACCAGCACCTCTTCGACCACGCGTTCGTTCTCCTCCTCCTCGAGGCTGCAGGTCGCGTAGAGCAGATAGCCGCCGGGCGCCAGGAGGCCCGCCGCGGCGGTGACGGCCTCCACCTGTGATCGGGCGAGCTTCGAGATACCCGCCGGGCTCACCCGGTAGCGGATCTCCGGAATTTTGCGCAGTGTTCCGGTCCCGCTGCACGGTGCATCGAGAAGCACGCGATCGAACCTCCCCGCGGGGAGGGGCGGAGCGAGGAAGTCCGCTGCCGCCGCGCGCGCCTCCGGCATCCCGAGACGGCGAGCGTTTTCCGCGAACCGCCGCAGGCGCGCGGGAGACCGGTCGAGCGACACGGTGCGCTTCGCCCTTCCGAGCGCGAGAGCGGCGAAGGACTTGCCGCCCGGAGCGGCGGCGAGGTCCACGAGCAGATCTCCCGGCGGGAGAAGAAGGGCGAGCGCCTGAGCGCCGACGTCCTGCACCGTGAAGTGCCCCTCGGCGAGGAGCGGCGAGCCGAGCGGGTTGCCCGAGATGATCGACAGGCCGAGCGGCGACAGCGGCGACGGCTCGGACAGGGTCCCCTCGCGGGCGAGCGCCTCGCGGAGCGCGTCGCGGTCGGTGCGGCGGGGGTTTGCGAGGAGGTCGAGACCCGAGGGCACGTTGTCGGCCGCGAGGATGCGACACGCGGTTTCGCGGCCGAAGCGCTCCACCCATCGTCGGACGAGGAACTCCGGGTGCGAAGTGTCCCGCGCGAGCTCCGAGACCGACGAGCCCGCCGCGGGCACGGGCCGCGGCCGATCGGCGAGCTTCCGAAGGACCGCGTTCACGAGCTTCGCCGCCCGCTCTCCCCCGCCCGTGCGCGCCTGACGGACGGCCTCGTCGACCGCCGCGTATCCCGGAACGCGGTCGAGGTGGCGCAGCTGGTAGAGCGCGACTTCGAGGATCTCCCGGAGTCCGGGCGCGAGGCGCGCGATTGGGGCGCGACAGACCGACGCGAGCTCCGCGTCGAGGGCAGACCGGTGCCGCAGCACGCCGAGAACGAGCTCTCGCAGAAGGTCGCGATCGGGCGGCGAGAGACCGGCGCCGCGCGCCGCGAGGAGCGGCGTCGCCTCCCCGCCGTGCCGCAGGACCTCCCGGAGGACGTCGACGGCGCGCTTCCGTGATGGCGAAGGCGGCCCGGACCTCATGCCGGATCGAATCGCTCCGGGCGCGGCTGGAGTCCGTCGAGGAATTCGCGCCCCGTCACCGGCCTTCGGCCCGCCCGCTGGACCTTCTTGAGAACGAGAGCGGAGCCTTGCCCTGTCGCCACGACCGGCCATCCGCCTTCGTCCCGAAGCGTCCCCGACTCACACTCGCGTTCGACCGTCGCGGCGGCCTC
>JBKJVY010000322.1:0-15468 GCA_046717185.1 Thermoanaerobaculia bacterium | reverse complement strand
TGGCAAAACCCTTCATCTTCCGCCAGTTGCCTTTGCCGAACTCGCGAACCAGACGCGAAAACACGCGAATCCCGTGCCCAGAGGCGATCGTCTCGAAGTCGCGAATCTCGCCAAGGACCTCGAAATGCACGATAGATCATTGTCGCCGTCACGCTGCTATGCCCAAGTGGCCCTAGGCGATTCAAACATCATAATCCGTCCTCGACCAGCTGCGTCGCGAACGAGTTCTCTAGAAATTCGCGGCGGCGCCTGCGTCGAGAATCCAGATCACTGAGCCGCGCTTCGGCTTCACGAGAGAGGCGGGCAGGTTCGGCGAGCCGCGCTTCCTCCGCACGATCACGGCGACGGCGGCGCGCTTCTCTTCTCCGACGGCGAGGAACACGACCCGGCGGCCAGCGTTCAAGACCGGTAGAGTCAGAGTGATCCGCCACTCGCTGAGTTTCGGAACGTAGGCGGCCGCGACCGCCCTCGTCCGCTCCGCGAGCGTCCGCGTTCCCGGAAAGAGCGACGCCGTGTGGCCGTCGGCGCCGACGCCGAGCAGCACGAAGTCGAAGCGCGGAGTGCGGCCGCCGCACTCCCTCGACAGGACCCGCTCGTACTCCCTGGCGGCGCGCCGGGGCTCGTCCTCCCCTCGGATCCGGAACACGTTCGCCTCGGGAATGCGGAGCGGGCCGAGCAGGTGCTCTTTCGCCATGCGGTAGTTCGAGCGCTCGTCGGTCGGCTGAACGCACCGCTCGTCCACGAAGAAGACGCGCGCCCGGCCCCACTCGATCCGGCCGCGGAACCGGCGGTTCGCCAGCGTCTGAAACAAGGCGCGCGGAGTCGAGCCACCCGAGAGGGCAAGACGGAAAATCCCGCGATTCGAGATCGCATCCTTCGCGGCGTCCATGAGCTCTTCGGCCGCCGCCCGCGCCGCCTCCGCCGCGTTGGAAAGGACCCGGATCTCGAAACGGGGAGGAGCCTGGCGGGGCAGCTCCCTCACTTTCCGAGCGTGCGCCAGCGCCGGCCGTCTTTCTCCAGGAATCGGTCGGCCTCCTCCGGCCCCATCGTCCCGGCAGCGTAGTTGGGCTCCGGCGGCGGCTGCTTCTCCCACGCCTTGAGCAGGGGCTCGAGCACGCGCCAGGACTCCTCCGCCTCGTCGCCGCGGATGAAGAGGGTCTGGTCGCCGTGCGTCACGTCCACGAGGAGCCGCTCGTAGCCTCCGCGGGACGCTGCACCGAGGTCCGAGTAAGGAAAGTCCATGTAGACGGACTCGACGTCGGCGACGGTGCCCGGGATCTTCGCCTCGAACTTGAGCGACACGGCCTCTTCCGGCTGGATGCGCAGCCGCAGGACGTTCGGAGGCAGCTCTCCGCTCTCGTGACGGAAGTAGTGATGCGGGACGCTCTTAAACTCGATCGCGATCTCCGAGATCCGCTTCGCCATCCGCTTGCCGGAACGGACGTAGAAGGGGACGCCCGCCCACCGCCAGTTGTCCAGGACGAATTTGACGGCGCCGTAGGTCGCCGTGCGGGAGTCGGGGGGCACGTTCGACTCCTGCCGGTAGCCGGGAACGGTCTTGCCATCCACGACGCCGGGGCCGTACTGGCCCCGGACCGCCCACTCGTCGGCGCGGTCCTCGGGGAACGGCCGGATGGACTGGAGGACCTTCAGCTTCTCCTCACGCACCGCGTCCGCCTCGAACTTGACGGGGGGCTCCATCGCGGTCAGGCAGAGCAACTGCAGCAGGTGGTTCTGAAACATGTCCCGCAGAACGCCCGCTTCCTCGTAATAGCCCGCGCGATGGCCGACGCCGATCGTCTCGGCGACGGCGATCTGGACGTTGTCCACGTAACGCTGGTTCCAGAGCGGCTCGAAGATCCCGTTGGCAAACCGGAGCACGAAGATGTTCTGGACCGTCTCCTTCGCGAGGTAGTGGTCGATCCGATAGATCTGACGCTCGTCGAACACGGCCCGCAGCGCTTCGTTCAGCTTCTGCGCGGACTCGAGGTCGTGGCCGAACGGCTTCTCGACGACGATCCGCGTCCACCCGTTCTCCGGCTTCGAGAGACCGAGCTCGCCGAGCAGCCGGACGATCTCGGGATCCGTCTCGGGCGGAGTCGCGAGGTAGAAGATGCGGTTGCGGTGACCCTGACGCGACGCCTCGATCTCGTCGAGAATCTGCTTCAGCTGCGCGTAAAGGGCCGGATCGCCGAAGTCGCCCGCAAGGTAGCGCACGGTGGCCGGGAGCTCTCCGGGACGCCCCTGCGTCGTCGGAGTGAACTCCTTCGCGCCCTCCTCGAGACGGCGACGGAACTCCTCGTCGCCGTAAGGCGTCCGCGCGAGCCCGACGACCGCAAAGTCGGGTGAGATGGCGCCGTCGCGGTACAGGTGCGAGATCGCGGGGGCGAGGAGCCGGCGGGTGAGATCGCCGGAGGCGCCGAAGATCACGAGCGTGGCGGGAGGGCGGATCTCTTCTTCGGACTTCATGGGCGGCCGCTACCCGTTTTTCTTCTTTTCGCGAAGAGGGATCTGACCCCCGCCGGGGGTCAGATCCCGCACGGCATGACCGCCGAACTGGTTGCGCAAAGCGGCGATGACTTTTGCGGAGAAGGATTCCTCCTGCCGTGAGGTGAACCGCGCAAAGAGAGCGTCGGCGAGCGCCGGCATCGGCACGGAGCGCTCGATCGCCTCGTGGAGCGTCCATCGGCCCTCGCCGGAGTCCTGGACGTATCCCTTGATGGACTCGAGCTTCGGGTCCGCTTCGAGCGCGAGCACGAGCAGATCGAGGAGCCACGACCGCACGACGGAGCCGTTGGTCCAGAGGCGCGCGACCCGGGGCAGATCGAGATCGTAGCCGGATGCGGCGAGGAGCTCGAAGCCTTCGCCGTAACCCTGGAGCATCGAGTACTCGATTGCGTTGTGAACCATCTTCACGAAGTGGCCCGCGCCCGGTGGACCGACGTGCGCGTAGCCCTCCGGAGGAGCGAGCGTCCGAATCGCCGGCTCGACGACGCGGAAGTGCTCGGGCCGGCCGCCCACCATCAGGCAGTAGCCGTACTTCGGGCCCCAGATTCCGCCCGACGTACCCGCGTCGAGGAATCCGATTCCGGCCTTATCGAGCTCGGCCGCGCGACGCGCCGAGTCGGAGAACCGCGAGTTGCCGCCGTCCACGACGACGTCGCCCGCTGATAGCAGAGGCCGAAGGGTCGTGATCGACGCCTCGACCGGATCTCCCGCGGGGATCATGAGCCAGATGACGCGGGGGGGGTCGAGCCGGGCCACGACGTCCTCGAGAGACGTCGCTCCGGCAGCCCCGTCCGAGACAACCTCCTTCACCGACTCTGCGGATCGCGCCCAGGCGACGACCTCGTGCCCGTCGGCGAGGAGACGGCGCACCATGTTGCCGCCCATGCGGCCGAGGCCCACGAAACCGAGCTTCATCGCCGCTCCTTTCTCGCGGGCTCCGGCGCCGCGCCGGCCGCGGCCGCTACGTCTCGTGCGAGCGAGTCCAGCCCCACGGGGCCGTCGGTCAGCTGCACTTCGAAGGCCCGTCTTCCGCGCGAGCCGAGTGCGGCGAGGTCGCCGGCCGCCTGCGCGGCCACGACGTGCTCGAAGCCGTACGCACGCCCCGGTATCGGGACGGGCCTGCCGGGCGCCCCGGTGATCTGCAGAAACACGCCGGTGTTGGGCCCGCCCTTGTGGAACTGGCCGGTCGAGTGCAGGAACCTCGGCCCGAACCCGGCCGTCGTCGCAACGCGCTTCGCGTCCCGGACCGGGAGCCGGATCCGGGCGAGACGCTCCTCGTTCTCCGGCGTCGAAGGTACGTAAGCGGTGACCGCGAAGTAGTCGCCGGTACGAATCGAATCGAGCAGTCCCGCGAGAGCGCCGGAGTCCCGCGGCGGTCCTTCGTGCGCCTCCGAGCGAGCGCCGGAGAGGATCTCGTTCGTCCGGTCCTTCGCCTCCTGGACGTTCGGCTGATCGAAGGGGTTGATCCCGAGGAGCGCGCCGGTGAGCGCGGTCGCGAACTCCCACCGGAACATCTCCGCGCCGAGGTCGTAGGCGTCGCGGATCGGAAACGAGGCGACCGGGTGCCCGCTCTCTTCGAGGTCGCCGAGGCGGCGTGCGGCGTCCGAGTCAGCGCGCTCTCCGATTCGCACGAAGAACCGGTCCTCGCCGTAAACCTCGGGAGGGCCGAGCGGCTCACCCTCGACCGGGAGAATGCCCATACCCTCCTTGCCGGTCGATTCGGCGACGAGCTGCTCCGCCCACATGCCGAACCGGTCGACGGGCGCACCCACCGAGAACGTGAGCTTGTCGCGTCCTTCGAGGGCGAGCGCCGCCATCGTCGCGCCGAGCACCGCCCCGGGGTTCTCCTCCGCCGTGCGGACGCGGCAGGTATCCGCCATCTCCCGCGCGCGGGCGAGCAGGGTGCGGACGTCCACGCCGGAGAGCGCCGCCGGCACGATGCCGAAGGGCGAGAGCGCCGAGTAACGGCCGCCGATCGCGGGATCGGCGAGAAACATGGCTCTCACATTGCGGGATCGGGCGACTTCCTGCAAAGGAGTTCCCGGGTCGGTGATCACGACGAAGCGCTCCCCCGCTTTCGCTCCGAGCTCCTCCTCCGCCAGCGCGAAGAAGTAGTCGAAGAAGAGGTTCGGCTCCAGCGTCGTACCCGACTTCGACGAGACGATGTAAAGCGTTCGGCCGGGCGGCGACCCGTGGGCGGCAGCGAGCACGCTCGCCGGCTCGGTCGAGTCGAGCACCTCGAGTCGCGGAAAGCCGTCCCGCCGTCCGAAGGACGCCCCGAAGACGAGCGGCGCGAGAGACGATCCTCCCATTCCGAGCACGAGAACCCGGTCCGTATCCGACCGCAGCCGTTCCGCGAGGTCCTCGAGCCCCGGCAGCTCTCCGGCCATCCGCTCCGCGATGGTCAGCCAGCCGAGCGAGCCGGCGATCGTCTTCCGATGGACCTCGTCGCCCTTCCAGAGGCTCGCATCGCCCGACCAGATCCGCTCGACGGCGCGCGACGCGTCGAGGCGACGGAGAGCATCCCGCCACGCGTCCCGGTAGCGTCCGAGCGCGAGCTTCAGGCGACCCTCATCGCCTTCTCTTTTTCCGCGAGAGTCTTCAAAAGCGAGTCGTACGAGTCGGAGAACTTCTTCACGCCCTCTTCCTCGAGCTCACGGGAGACGGTCGCCTCGTCGATCCCGAGCTCCCCAAGCCGCCGATATGTCTCCCGCGCGCCTTCGAGGTCGTCGGAGATCCGGACCTTCGGGTCTCCGTGGTCCCGGTACGCCTCGAACGTCTCCGGCGGCATCGTGTCCACGGAGTCGGGCGCGACGAGCGCCTCGACGTAGTAGAGGTCAGCGTAGGCCGGGTCTTTCGTGGAAGTGGACGCCCACAGCGGCCGCTGGACGGCGGCCCCCTTCTTCGCCAGCCGGGCGAAGCGTTCCGACCCGAACACTTCGCGGAAGGCCTGGTACGCGAGGCGCGCGTTCGCGATCGCCGCCTTGCCCCGCAGCGCTCGCGCGGCTTCGCTCCCGATCCGGTCGAGCTTCTTGTCCACGTTGGTGTCGACGCGGCTGACGAAGAAACTCGCGACGGATCGAAGCGTGTCGATCGGCTGGTCCGACGCGACCCTCTCCTCGAGCGCCGAGAGGTAGGCCTCCATCACCTCCCGATGACGGGAGACGGAAAAGAGGAGCGTGATGTTGATGTTTATCCCGTCCGCGATACAGCGGCGAATGGCCGGGATTCCCGCAGATGTCCCGGGGATCTTGACCATCACGTTCTCTCGCGCGCACTTCTCCCAGAGGCGGTGTGCCTCGCGAATGGAGCCGTCGGTGTCGTTCGCGAGGTGGGGGCCGACCTCGATCGACACGAAACCGTCGTTGCCGCCCGTCGAGTCGAACACCGGGCGGAACACGTCGGCCGACCGGCGCACGTCTTCGACGGCGAGCGACTCGAAAACGGCGGAAGGCTCCGCCTCCTCCCCACCGGCGCGGCGCACCGCGTCGTCGTACAGGTCGGTCTCCGCGATCGCCTTCTGGAAGATCGTGGGGTTCGACGTCATTCCCGCAAGACCATCCTCGCGGATGAGCCGATGGAGCTCCCCGCCGGTGTAAAGGTCCCGGCGGATGTAGTCGTACCAGACGCTCTGCCCGAGATCCCGAAGCCTCTTCAGCGGGTTTTTCTCATTCATGGACCCTCCTCGCCACGTCGAAGACGCCGTTCCGGGCGTCTCTCTCGATGGCGTTGACCTTCTCGAGGCGGCGCACGTGCCGTTCCGCCCCGGAAAACCTTGCGTTCACGAACGCAGCGATCACCTCCGCTGCAAGGGCGGGGCCGATAACCCTCGCCCCGAGGGACAGAACGTTCATGTCGTCGTCTTCCACTCCCTGCCGGGCAGAAAAGGTGTCGTGGCACATCGCCGCGCGGATGCCCGGCACCTTGCTCGCCGCCACCGACGCGCCGACACCGCTCCCGCAGATCACGACGCCTCGTTCGCACCGGCCGGACGAAACCGCGACCGCGACCGCGCGCGCGTACTCGGGGTAATCGACCGCGGCCGCCGAGTCCGTGCCAAGGTCCTCGACCGAGTGGCCGAGCCCGCGAAGGTTCTCAATGACCGATCCCTTCAGTGGGAAGCCGGCGTGGTCAGAGGCCACGGCGAGCCTCATCGCGCGGCCAGCAACGCCTTCGCCTTCGTGACGACGTTCTCGACGTTGAAGCCGAGCTTCGAGAGCACCGTCTCACCCGGAGCGGACGCGCCGAAGCGGTCGAGGCCGACGGAGCCGCCCCGGTCGCCGACGTACCGAGCCCACCCGAGCGTGCTGCCGGCCTCGATCGAGAGTCGCGCGGGAACCGTAGGCGGAAGGACCTCGTCGCGATAGGCCCGCCCCTGGGCGTCGAAGAGCTCCCAGGAGGGCATCGAAACGACCCGGGTGGGCACACCGTCCGCCTCGAGCTTCTCGCGCGCCTCGAGGGCGAGCGCGACCTCGCTTCCCGTCGCAAGCAGTAGAAGCCGCGGCTTCCCCGCCGACGCCTCCGCGAGCACGTAGGCCCCGCGCGCGAGCCCGGACGGGGACGCGAAACGCGCGGGATCGAACACGGGCAGCTTCTGCCGCGAGAGCACGAGTCCCACCGGGCCTTCCCGGTGCTCCATCGCCACACGCCACGCCTCGCTCGCCTCGTTCGGGTCGGCCGGACGGATGATCGTGAGCCCGGGCATGGCGCGCAGCGACATCAGGTGCTCGACGGGCTGGTGGGTCGGGCCGTCTTCCCCGAGCCCGATCGAGTCGTGCGTCCACACGAACACGACGGGAAGCTCCGAAAGCGCCGCGAGCCGGACCGACGGGCGCATGTAGTCGGAGAAGCAGAAGAAAGTCGCCACGAAGGGGCGCGCCCCGCCGTGGTACGCCATCCCGTTGGCGATGCCGGCCATCGCGAGCTCGCGGACGCCGAAGTGGACGTTCACTCCCGCGCCGGTCCGGCCGTCGAAGTCTCCTTCGTTCTTGATCTTCGTGTTCGTCGACACCGAGAGGTCGGCGTCGCCCCCGATGAGCCATGGCACCTTCGCGGCAATCGCGTTCAGCGCCTTCCCCGCCGCGACGCGAGTCGCCTCCTTCTCCCCCGGCTTCCAGCTCGGCAGGTCCGCGTCCCACCCGGCCGGCAGCTTCCCCTCCGCGGCGAGCCGCCACTCCTGGGCGAGGTCGGGGTACGCCGCCCCCCAGGCTTCGAAGCGCTTCGTCCAGTCGGACTCGGACCGCGCGCCGCGGTCCAAAGCCTCGCGGAAGTGAGCGAGCGCGTCCTCCGGCACGAAGAACGGCTCCAGGTGCTCCCAGCCGAGCGCTTTCTTCGTAAGGACGACCTCCTCGGGCCCGAGTGGGCTGCCGTGCGCCTCCGACGTCCCGGCCTTGTGCGGGGAACCGTACCCGATAGTCGTTCGCACGACGATGAGAGTGGGGCGACGCGTTTCGCGCTCGGCCTCCGTCAAGGCACGGTCGATCTCGTCGAGGTCGGTGTTGCCGTCCTCCACACGGAGCACCTGCCAGCCGTACGCCTCGTAACGCTTCCCGACGTCTTCCGTGAACGTCATCGAGGTCGGTCCGTCGAGGGACACCTGATTCGAGTCGTAGAGGAACGTCAGTTTGGAGAGACCGAGATGGCCGGCCAGCGAGGACGCTTCGTTGGAGATTCCTTCCATGAGGTCGCCGTCCGACACGATCGCGAAGGTCCGGTGATCGACGATTTCGTGTCCGGGACGGTTGAAACGATGCGCGAGGAAACGCTCGGCCATCGCCATCCCGACCGCGTTCGCCGTCCCCTGGCCGAGCGGGCCGGTCGTCGCCTCGACGCCGGGAGTCACCCGATACTCGGGATGCCCGGGAGTGCGGCTGCCCCACTGCCGGAAGGACTTCAAGTCCTCCATCGTCAGGTCGTAACCGGTCAGGTGGAGGAGGCAGTACCAGAGCATGCAACCGTGTCCGGCGGAGAGAACGAACCGGTCTCGATCGGGCCACGCCGGATCGCGCGGGTTGTGCTTCAGGTGGCGCGACCAGAGAACGTAAGCCATGGGAGCGGCGCCGAGCGGAAGGCCCGGGTGGCCCGAGTTCGCCTTCTGCACGGCGTCGATCGCGAGCGTCCGGATCGTGTCCACAGAGAGCTCGTCGATTGTTTCGCGAACGGTGCTCAAAAGGGATCCTCCCGGGGGAACCGCGACGCCGGAATGCCGGCGAGTCCCGTCCTGTCGTCGCCCGCCGATCTTAACCCTTCGAAGAGTCCCACGTGCTCCACGCTTCTCTTCGCCTCCGGAGCCTTTTCTGCGCTCGCATTCCCGATGAGGAATAATCGACCGCCAGCCACCGGGCGGCGAAGCGATGGAAGAGCAGACGACGGCCGCGGAGAAAGAGGCCCGGAACCCGCTCTCGTATTCGGGCGCGGATCTCGCCGCGCGCGCGCTTTCCGTCGAGTGGCTCGAGACTGATGGCCTCGGCGGCTTCGCCTGCGGCACCGCGGCGGGCGCCCGCACCCGCAAGTACCACGGCTGGTACGCGCCCGCCGTGCCGCCTCCCCGACGGCGGGTCCTGCTCGTGGCCGGCTGTGACGAGTTCGTCGTCGCCGGCGGCGAGCGAACCGGCATCTCGACGCAGCTTTACCGGGACGCGGTCTATCCGGACGGCCGTGCGAGCCTCACTCGCTTCGCGCTCGAGCCGTTCCCCACCTGGCTTCACCGAACGGAGCGCTTCTCGATCGAGCGGTCGCTCTGTCTGCCCCATGGCCGCTCCGCCGCGCTCGTCCGCTGGGCCAATCGGGGGGCGCGCCCGGTCGAGCTAACGGTGCGGCCGCTGCTCGCGTTCCGGGGTATCCACGAGCTCCAGCGCGAGTTCGGCTTCCTCGCCTCGACGGAAGTCTCCGGCGAGGTGGCCATCGTGCGGCCGGAGGGCGAACTTCCGGCGCTCACGATCCGCGCCTTCGGCACGCGGATCGCGAACGACCCCGACTGGTACCGGCGCTTTCACTATCCGGTCGAGGAAGAGAGAGGCTACGAGGCAGAAGAAGATCTCTGGAGCCCCCTCCTCTGGAAGTGGGACCTCGCTCCCGGCGCAGAAGTGTGGGTGGCTTTCTCGCGGGACGAGTTGCCCGACGACCCGGCCCTCCTCTGGCAGTCGGAACGGAAACGCCGCGACGTGTTCCCGCAGACGGGCGACCCGACGTTCGACGAGCTCGCGAGACGCGCCGACGCCTTTCTCGCGGAGACGCCCGACGGCGGGGCGACGATCCTGTCGGGCTTCCCATGGTCGTCCGACCGCGGGCGCGACGCGATGATTGCGGCGCCCGGCCTCGCGCTTGCGGTTGGGCGTCATCGCCCCTTCGCGCGCGTGCTGAACTCCTTCGCGGCCCGGAAAAGCGGGGGTCTCCTTCCGAGCTCCTTCCGCGAGGACGGGACGGAACCGGATTACGGCTCGATCGACGCGCCGCTCTGGTTCGTGCTCGCCGTCGAGGCATTCGGCCGCGCGCGCCGGGACCCCTCGAGGCCCTCGCCGCTCCTTCCGGCCGTCCGCGAGATCGTTGATTCGTACCGGAAGGGGACTCGCTTCGGCATTCGGGCGGGGGGCGACCTGCTGCTTACCGGTGGAGAGCCGGGCCGGGCGCTCACGTGGATGGACGCCGTCGTGGACGACGAGCCGGTGACACCGCGTCACGGCCGGCCGGTCGAAGTCAACGCCCTGTGGCACGCGGCGCTGAAAGCGGCCGCGCGGCTCGAGAGGCTGTCGGGCGACCACGCGCGGGCCCGGGACCTCGAAGGAGACGCGTGGCGCGTCGCCCGGAGGTTCAACGAGCTGTTCTGGTGCGAAGAGGACGCGCGCCTCTACGACGTCCTCGGGCCCGACGGGCCGGACCGAAGCCTGCGGCCCAATCAGATCTATGCGGTCTCTCTCGACGAGGACCTGCTGCCGCCCCACCGCGCGCGGGCGGTCTACTGGTCGGTGCGGCGTCACCTGTTGACGCCGTTCGGTCTCCGAACGCTCGAGCCCCGCGATCCCCGCTACCGGCCGCGATGCGAGGGGCCGCCGGCGGAGCGGGGCAAGGCGCTCCACCAGGGCACCGTCTGGCCCGGGCTTCTGGGGCCGTTCGTGGACGCCCACTTCCGGGTCGTCGGGCGCTCTGCGGAATCGCTGCGGACGGTGCGAGGCTGGCTCGCTCCCCTGCGGGCGCACATCCGGGAGGCTGGCGCGGGATCGATCTCCGAAATGTTCGACGGCGACCCGCCGCACGCGCCGCGCGGCTCCTTCGCCCACGCGGTCGGCGTCGCGGAGCTCGCCCGCATCGTGCACACGCACTTCACGGGATGAACGTTTCCCGACGCGCTCTGCTCGTCATCTGCGACGGCTGGGGAGAAGCGTCTCCTTCCGACGGTAACGCGATCTCGCTCGCGCGCACCCCGACGTTCGACCGGTGGCGGCGAGCGCATCCCTGGACGACGCTCGACGCCTCGGGCGAGGCCGTGGGGCTACCGGCCGGGCTCATGGGGAACTCCGAGGTCGGACACCTGAACCTCGGGGCGGGAAGAATGGTGCCGCAGGACCTCCTCCGCATCGACCTCGCGCTCTCGGACGGGTCCTTCTTCGAGAATCCCGCCCTGTGCGAAGCGATCGACCGCGCGACGCGGTCGAACCGAACGGTTCACTTCATGGGTCTCGTCTCGGACGGCGGAGTCCACTCGCACGAACGCCATCTTTCGGGCCTCCTCGGTCTGGCCCGGCGGCGAAAGGCACCGCGGGTGCGAGTCCACGTTTTCACCGACGGGCGGGACACGCCCCCGCGCTCGGCTCTCGACTACCTCGCGAAGCTCGAGGCGGAGCTCGGCGTTGCCGGGGGCGAGATCGCGACCGTGACGGGCCGCTACTGGGCCATGGACAGGGACTCGCGCTGGGACCGCGTCGCCCGTGCGTGGGACGCGCTGCGTTTCGGAAGAGGCCTTCGGGTGTCGAGCCCGCGCGCCGCGGTCGAGGACGCCTACGCGCGAGGGGAAACGGACGAGTTCATCGCGCCCGGCGTGATCGAGCACGGCGGAATCCCCATCGGGACGATCGAGGATGGCGACTCGGTAGTCTTCTTCAACTTCCGCGCCGACCGCGCGCGCCAGCTGACCCGCGCGTTCACCGATCCGGATTTCCGGGAGTTCAACCGGGGCGTGCGGCCCGACGTCCACTTCGTCTGCTTCACCGAGTACAAGAAGGATTTCCGTTTACCGGTCGCGTTTCCAACTCCGACGCTCGAGCGGATTCTCGCCGCCGTCTGGGCGGATGCTGGAGTCCGGAACCTGCGGCTCGCGGAGACCGAGAAGTACGCGCACGTGACCTACTTTTTCAATGGCGGAGTCGAAGCGCCCTTCCGAGGAGAGGAGCGCCTGCTCGTCCCATCCTGGCGCGGCGCGACGTACGACCTCCATCCCCAGATGAGCGCGCCCGAGCTCGCGAACGAAGCCGTCCGGGCGATGGGGTCGGACCGGTTCGACGCCATCGTCCTGAACTTCGCGAACGCCGACATGGTGGGCCACACCGGACGGATCCCCGAGACGGTCGTGGCGATCGAAACGCTCGACCGCTGCTTCGCTCGCCTCGACGAGGCGGCGCGCGAAGAGCGATGGGACCTCGTGCTGACTGCGGACCACGGAAACGCCGAGCAGATGCTCGACCCGCGGACCGGCGAGCCCCACACGGCCCACACGACGAACCGCGTCCCTCTTCTGATCGCGAGCGACGCGGTCGCGCGCCTCGGCTCCGGCGGCGCCCTCGGAGACGTGGCGCCGACCCTCCTGGGACTACAGGGACTTCCCGTCCCGAAAGAGATGACGGGGCGGGATCTGACGCGTCGTTAGAGGCGCATCTTCTTTCTGTCATCCCGAGCCCTTCGCCCTCCCTGTCATCCCGAGCGAAGCGAGGGATCTGTGCCCCCTTCCTGAAGGGAACCAGATTCCTCGTCGCTTCGCTCCTCGGAATGACAGAAGGCCGCTCCTCGGAATGACAGAAGGGAGGGCTTACTGAATATCGAACGGAAAACTCGCCTCCGAGCTCTTCCCGCTCTTCGGATCCTTGACGTTGATCGCGAGAGCGTAGCGGCCCGGGTCGAGCCCCGAGGGGCGGAACCGAAGCAGGACTTTTCGCGCGCCCTGTCTCTCCCGATCCGAGGTCTTCAAGAGCGCGAGCTCGAGCTTGCCGCGGGCGCGCCCGTCCATTCCAAGAATCCGGCCGGTGTACTCCAGAGCGTCTGACGGCGCGCCGAAGTTGTACGCGATCAGGCAGACCTGCGTCTCCTGGCCGCTGCGGATGTCGGCCAGCGCCGCCGGGATGAACGACTCTCCCGCGATCGCGAAGGGGTACTCCGGCGCCGGCTGGGTCGCGTCGCGCGGCTTCGCCTTGACCATGATCCAGGACTCGCCCTCCTGTAGGAAAAGCGGCGGCAGGACGAACGGCATGGCGGCGGCCTCGTCCGGGACCGACAGGGGGTTGACGGAGACACCGAATCGACCGGTCTCCTCGTTGCGCACAAGCGCGCGCAGCGTGTACTCCCCGGCCGGCAACGCCAGCTCGCCGTAGTATTTGACGCCTCCTTTCCGCAGCGACGCTTCCGCCCGGGAAAGATCGAGCCCGATCGTCTGAGAGAGGTAGTCGCGCGTCGCCCCTTTCGAGTCGATCGCGTAAACGAACAGGGCCACGTTCATCTGCGCGGCGGTGTGTCCCGCGAGCAGCCGGTCGCCCGGGATCTCCACAATGACCGGCACGCGCTCGGTTCCGGAGCCGGTCGGGAAAGGGGCGGCGAGGACCCACGCGGGGATGTCGGTCTTCGGAACCGCCGCGGCGATCGCGCTCGATGTCGCGAGTTTCTTCTCGATCGGCGTCAACTGCGCGTAGCTCTTCGCCTCGTAATAGCCGGTGCGGTGTGAGACCCGCCAGGACTTGTCCCGAACCGTGACCTTGAGCGTGTGGAATTTACCCGTTTCCGGCACCCGCACGGGTTGCACGGCCAGCAGGTAGATCAGGCCGGTGCGGTCCAGCAGCCGGTCGAACGAATTCCCCAGATCGTTGGCGTTCTTCAGGAACTCCCCGCCCGTCTCCGACGAGATGAAGTGGAGAGAGTCCTGGCCGTAGACCGCCTGTTCGGCGCCGGTAATGTCCGAGCCGGCCTTGAGCCCCGCGATGTCGATCGAGTGGACGACACAGTCCGAGCGGTTGAAGAATACGAGCGCCTGAGACATCGCGCTCTTCAGACCCATGTTGCCGAAGCGAACGTCGGAATCCACCTTCCAGCTCTGGCCCCGGATGACCCACTCCGCCTCCTTCGCGCCGCCCCCGTCCGTGGAGGAACCGGACAGCTCCCGGCTGTCGAAGCCCTCGGAGAGATACAGGACGTGCTTGCGGCCCCGGACCGCGTCGAGCGCCTGCGCCATGTGCGCGAAGGAGTCGAGAAAGCGCGCGACCCGGTCCCGGTAGATTGCGCGGAGACTCTTGGAGCGATGGAGCTCGAGGTTCTCGATCGCTTCCTCGAGGGCGATGTCCAGCCCCGTCGCCGTCGTGGTCACACTGCCGAGCGAGGCAAAGCCGGTCGCGTTCGACTGGGACGGGGTCCGAATGACGAACCCGAGCGGGTCTGGGCTGCGCTCCTGGAGCGTGGGGAAGCCGAGCGTGTCGATGGCCGCCGCGAGCTGCGTGCGGTCCCGAGTGAACGTCACGGCGAGCTTCATTCCCTGCTCGACCGAGAAGGTCGCGACCGCCGCCATGTCGAGCTCCTTCATGCGCGTCACGACGAAGTCGCGCGCCGCCTTGCGCGCGTTCACGATCCCCCTGGGAGATCCGAACGACAGGTCAAAGAGCAGCAGGAAGTGGCGCTGTGCGGCCGGATTGATCGGCGGCTGCCCGGGCGCCGGTGCTGGGACGGGGCGGCGCTGGTCGAGGACCTCGAAACCGGTGATCGGCAGCTTTTTCCCGTCGTCGAAGACCTCGAAGTCTTCCGCTGTCAATTTCTCGACCGCGCGGTCGTCCTTGTCGATCACGTTGACGGGGACCTCGACCAGGGTCACGCGCGCTTCCTCCCGGACCGTCGAGCCCGTCTGCGGCTTGTCGGCGGCCTGGGGGAGACCCGGGGCGACCATGGCGAGAGCCAGAAGCGAGACGGCAGGCGTCAGAACGGAGCGCATAGGCCCCTCCTCTCGCGCGGTCATCTTCCTCCTCCGAGTCGCGCGGCGCAACCCTCGTAGAGGGTCGTGTCGGGGAAGAACGCGTACCATCCGAACCAGTAGGCACGGTGGCCCGGGTAGCGGGGCAGCGGCGAAGGGCCCGGCGCGGACGGGACCAGGGCCTCCTCCGTGATCCTCCATCGGCCGCCGGTGGACGGCTCGACAAGCTCTGCGGGCGCGGGGCCCTCCGCGAAGAGCCTGTCCTCGCGAAGGTATGCGCGCACCGAGCCGTTCCCGGGATCGGCGACGAGAACCACGGAGGCCGATCCGACCCGGTCGTTCACAACCCGCTCCGAGAGGAGGACGTCGAGCGCATAGGCCCTGGCCAAGGCGCCCTTGCGCAGCGCATAGACCCAGGCCTTGGATTCCAGGGCGCCGTCCCGCTTCCAGACAGGAAACATGGTTTCCGGGCTCGCGAAATACCTGCCGTACGCCGCGCCGGGCGTGTAGTCGCGCTGGAAGCCGGTCTCGAGGCTCACGACGGTCGTCTCCGGATGACGCTCGCGCCACTCCTTCCAGGTCGTCACCGTCAGGGGAAGGATCGGCAGTGAGATCCCCTGGCCGGCGAGCGGCCCGCCGACCGGCTGCCCCGTCAGGTTGCTCCAGAGGGAAAGCGTCGCCTCGTCGTACATGAGCTTGTTGGACCGATAGAGCAGTCCCGACGAGCCGAAGAGAAGCGTCCGGTTGTCGGAGCCCCGCGTGCCGTAGGCGATCGCCGAGCCGCAGAGCGTGCAGTAGGAGAGGGC
>JBKJVY010000321.1:0-4849 GCA_046717185.1 Thermoanaerobaculia bacterium | reverse complement strand
GAAGTCTCCCGTCCGAACTACCGTGGATCGAATAACGCCCAGGAGTCGCTCCGGCAGGCATTCGACCTCGCGATCCGGCGCACCCTGACCGGCCTGCGCGTCCTCACGGTTGCGGTCAGAGCGTCTCCCGGCGAGGACACGTCAGAGGGCCGCCGGCGCGCGAGTGGAGTTCGCTCCGAGACGTAAGCGACTGAGAGGGCACTAGATCTTCGTTTCGAACTCCCGCATCACCCCGGCCCCGCGATGGAACGCTTTTCGCACTGCGAGGGTTGGAGGATCTATGAAAAAGGCAACCCGATCCGGCATCTTCCTCGCAGCCCTTCTGGCGGCCGCTCTGCCGCTCGCCGGAGCGGACAATCGCATGTTCGAGCTCTCGACGATGCTCTCCGGCACGTTTCAGGGCTCGACTCCCGGGAACGATCTCCGGCTCACGATCCGCTCGGCGACGACCGACCCGAGCCACCTCTACGACCTCTACGTGCAGGCGGCCGGCAAGTATCAGGGTGTGAATATCCGACAGCAGGGGCTGATCCGGCTGGAGTCGCAGGGCAAGGGGGTCTACTTCGGGTACATCCCGCACTTCGACCCGGGCATGTCGTCGCTCTCCTCGGACGTCGCGCGATTCACCGAGAGCGAGGCCAACGCGGCGTGTGGTCTCGTGATGGCGCCGATAGGTGACGGCTTTGCCGGCGAGACGGTCGGCTCGACGTGCATCCGCGCCATCCGCGGAGCCACCGGCAAGTGGACGATCGAGGTCGAGCCCGGCTCGATTCGGATCCGCAACGTCAAGTCGGGCGAGACGCTGAGGTTCAAGAGAGTAGAAAAGTGACCGCGTAGCGGTCATCCCGAGCGCAGCGAGGGATCTGGTGCCCTGGAGCCCCAGATTCCTCGTCGCTGCGCTCCTCGGAATGACAGAAGGACTCCCGCTCCTCGGAATGACAACGGAACCTCTCCGCTCTTCGGAAAGACAGGGAGCTAGGGCAGACTTCGCGAGGGATCCCGGTCGTCCGGCTCGGGCGGAAACAGACTCCCCATCGTCGGGCCCGCCCCTTCGGTAACGGGAAGGGGCTTCCCGGGATCTCTCTCCTCTTTCGGCAGGAACTTCGCGACGATCTCCTTGACGAAGCGGGAGAAGTCGCCTTTCAAGATCCACCGCAGAACGCCGGGCTCTTCCCGCGATAGCGCGTTCAATGAGCGGCCCCGGTGGCGGCCGAAGTTGATGGTCGGCTCTCCGTTCACGAGCCGGATGCGGCCTTCCGGATCCATGTCCTGATCGATGCCCGCGCAAAAGAGATCGTGCAGCTCGGGGACCGACCGCGGCAAGTCCGGGTAGCGGACGAGCTGTCCCGCGATCACCCGCAGGGTCATGACGGCGTCCGCCAGCGCTCCGTGCGCGCCGTCGTGCTCCGCCTCGCAGTAGAAGCGCGCGGCCGCTGACAGGTTGCGCGGCTCGCGCGCGAAGAAGATGCGCTGTCCGTCCACGAGCCGCCGGTTCGTCACGTCGAATGGGATCCCCGCGCGGTGGAACTCGTTTCGGAGGACGGGAAGGTCAAAGCCGGTCATGTTGTAGCCGGCGAGATCGCAGCCCTCGAGAAACCCGGCGAGCTCGGCCGCACTGGCGGGAAACCGCGGAAGCCCGGCGACGTCGCTGTCGGTGATGTGGTGGATGGCGGTGGAGCCCGCCGGGATCCGCATCCCCGGGTCGAAACGCCGCACCCACTCTTGCTGCCGTCCGTCGGGATGGACCTTGACACAGGCAATCTCGATGATTCGGTCGAGGCGGGGATTCGTGCCCGTCGTTTCGGTGTCGAACACGACGAGGGGGCGATCGAGTGAGAGAAATGTGTCGATCATGAGCCTCAGCATGTTATGCCCAGTTCCCTGTTCCTGGTTTTCGGCCCGCGACAGCGAACCAACGACTGAGGAGTTTTCCTCATCTGGCCTGTCTCTTGCTCCAAAGCGTTCCATGCTGGTCTCCCTATTTCCCCGCGTAACCGGAATGAAAACCGAAAACGCCTGGGGGGGCTCCCGCGGGATGGTGCGGTGCACCGCCCGGCTCACGCGGCCGCTCCGTGCGGCGGAGTCGGAGCGGATCTCCCGTCTCTTGCAGACGTCGATCGACGGGACCCAGGTCATCCACGAGTGCCGCCCGGGAGAGGTCGAGGAGTGGCACACCCGGCTGGTGGAAGCGCTCTCGGGAGCGTGGGCGCCCTCCTCGGGCACCGTTGCCGCGGACGGTGCAGTCGAGCGAGCTCGTCATCCGCGCGACGCGAGCGCGTTCCGGCGCCGCGATCAGTAGTTTTCCGAGACGAGCCAGAAGACCGTCTCCCCCAACCGCGCGAGGAGACCGCGCTTCGTCCAGCGAGCTTTCGTGAATTGTTCGCTCGCCTCGAGGTCGGCGAGGATCGACTTCTCGACCAGCTCGGCGAATGCACGGTCATAGATCGCGACGTTCGCCTCCGCGTTCTTCTTCATCGAGCGGTTCACGAAGTTGATGGAGCCGATCGTCGTCCAGATTCCGTCCACCACCATGACCTTGTTGTGCATCATCGTCGGCCGGTATTCGTAGATCTTGACCCCTCCGTCGAGGAGCTCGCCGTAGTGGAAGCGCGACGCCATCCGGACGATCGGCACGTCGATGTGCCGCCCGGGCACGAGGATCCGGACGTCGACGCCGCGCGTCACCGCATCCACGAGCCCGCGCCGGATCTGGCGGTCCGGCACGAAGTAAGCGTTTTCGAGCCAGATCGTTTTGCGCGCCGCCTGGATCGCCATGTAGTAAAGAAGCTTCGCCATCGAGCTCGGGTCGCTCCGCGAGGCGGAGATCGCCTGCGCGAGAACCTCTCCCGCGGGCGGCAGAGGGGGAAACTGCCGTTGCCCGTGGAGGACCTCGCCGGTCGTGTGAACCCAGTCCTCCGTGAAGATGGACTGGAGCTGGGCGACGACCGGCCCTTCAACCTGAATCATCGTCTCGCGCCATTCGTCCGGATTCCGTGCGTTCCCCTTCCAGCGGTCGTCGATTCCGACCCCGCCCGTGAAACCGACTTTGCCGTCCACCGTGAGGATTTTCCGGTGGGTCCGGTTGCCGATCTTGTAGATCGTGTAGATCCGGAGGGGCTTGTACACACGGACCTTGACGCCCGCCGCTGTCATCTGGTCCTCGAGCGCGCCGAGACTGGACCCGAAACCGTCGATAAGGAGCCGGACCTCGACTCCTTCGCGCGCCTTCTCGGACATCGCGCGCGCGAACTCAGCGGCGACCTCCCCTTCGTTGACGATGAACATCTCCATGTTGACGCTCGCGCGCGCGGCGCGGATCGCCTGGAGCATCGCGGGAAAGAACTGGTCCCCGTTCTGAAGGAGGGTCGCGCGGTTGTGCGGGACCATCTCCGTCCCGAGCACGTCGAGCGAGCGGCGGAACTCCGCGCTGTCCACGCCATAGTCCGGCTTGTAGGTGTAGCTCGTCCGCTTGTCCCCGAACAGGTAGGAGCAGCCCGCGAGAGGGACCAGAGCGAGGAGCAGCGCAAGGGCGGCGAGCCTCTTCGAGGCCCGTGGGTTCAAAAGCTTCATCCGATGTATCGTTCCTCCGTGCGCCCGTCCGCGGTCAGCGCGCCCCTCGTCCCGGACTCCTGGAAAGCTTCGCGGTAGCCGTCCGCCCAACGATGATCCGAAAGAAACCGCGTCGGCCCCGCAAGCCGCGAGTCTACCGAATCCCTTTCGAAACCTATCTGATCGCTCTCGGCGTGGCTTTCGTGCTCGCCGTCGCGCTCTCGCTCCTCAACCGGCCGACGAAGGTCCTCTACGTTCTACCCCATGCGTTCGGAGTGAGAGATTCGACGTTCCTGCCGTCGGCCCAGGCGATCGGCGGCCCCGGCATGGTCGGCGGAAACAGCGTCTCGATCCTCGAGAACGGCGTCGAGATCCTTCCCGCCATGCTCGCGTCGATCCGCGCCGCGGAGAAATCCGTTCACCTGGAAGCGTACATCTTCTGGTCCGACTCGGTCGGGAGGAGCTTTCGCGACGCCCTCGCTGCAACCGCGCGCCGCGGAGTCGAGGTTCGGGTGCTGCTCGACGGGGTCGGCTCCCCCAAGCACCTCGAGAAGAGCGACGTGGCGATCATGCAGAACGCCGGGTGCCGGGTCGAGTTCTTCCGTCCGGTACGTCCCTGGATGCTCGACGTGATCAACCAGCGTACCCATCGGCGCATCCTCGTCGTGGACGGGAAGGTCGGGTTCACCGGCGGCGTGGGCTTCGCGGACATGTGGGAGGGGGATGCGGACTCTCCCGAGCACTGGCGCGACACTCAGGTCCGGATCGAAGGACCGGTGGTGGCCCAGATGCAGTCGGCGTTCCAGGACAACTGGTCGGAGGTGACGGGTGAGCTCCTCGTCGGAGACAAGTACTTTCCGGCCCTGCCCCTGCGCGGCAGCGTCCTCGCCGCGGTCGTGGCCTCCTCTCCCGTGCCCTCGAGCTCGGCGATTCAGGTCCTCTACTCGGTCGCGATCTCCGCCGCGGAGCGGACGATCTCGATCGCCAACTCCTACTTCGTTCCAAACGACGCCTCGGTCGCGCTTCTCGCTGCGGCGGTGCGGCGCGGGGTGAATGTCCGGATCCTGGTGCCCGGAGAGATCAATGACTTGCCGGTGACGAAGGCGGGGGGGCGCGCGAAGCTGGGCGAGCTCCTGCGCGCCGGCGCGAAGATCTACGAGTACGAGCCGACGATGATGCACGCGAAGACGATGGTGGTGGACGGTGTCTTCGCGACGGTCGGCTCGACGAACTTCGACAACCGGTCCTTCCGACTCAACGACGAGCTCGACCTCGCGGTCTACGACGAAGGCGTCGCCGG
>JBKJVY010000320.1:0-10285 GCA_046717185.1 Thermoanaerobaculia bacterium | reverse complement strand
CGTTGACTGACGAAGAGGTGGCGCGCTCCGCCTACTCGACCCGCTTCAAGATGAATCCTCCACTGCGCGAGGCGGCGGACGTGGAAGCCCTCGTCGCGGCCGTCGCGGACGGCACGGTGGACGCGATCGCGACCGACCACGCCCCGCACCACGAAGACGAGAAGGGCGTCGAGTTCGACGGGGCACCCTTTGGGGTCGTCGGGCTCGAGACGGCGGCCGCCGTCGTTCACGACCGGCTCGTCGCTTCCGGCCGTCTGCCCCTCCGCCGGTTCGTGGAGCTCTTCTCGAGCGGTCCGGCTCGCGCTTTCGGCCTTCCGGGCGGCACTCTCGCCCCGGGATCTCCCGCCGACGTGACGCTCTTCGACCCGGCGAGACGCTGGACGGTGGACCCCTCCCGATTCGTCTCGCTCGGGCGCTCGACGCCGTTCGCGGGATGGGATCTCGTCGGACGGGCCGCCGGCACGATCGTGGCGGGAAAACTTGTCTGGGCCCCTGCAACCCCCCTCACCCCGACCCTCTCCCCGCGCCACGGGGAGAGGGGGAGTGAGGCCTGAGGCCGCCCGGTGCTCCTCATACTTTTCATCGCGTCTCTCATCGCTCTCGCCTCCCCGGACCCCGCCGCCTCGACCGGCGAGCGCCACGTCGCGGTCGTGCTGCCCGAGGGCTGGGCGTTCCCCGAGCTCGAGCGGTGGGCGGCGTTCGCAAAACGGCAAGGGATCGACGTCCGTCTCGGAGCGCCGCCGGAGCCGGCTGCGGGTTGGGAGATCGTTCGCCTCGCCGCCCCCCCGGTCCCGGAGGACTTCCAGCGCCGTCTCGCCCGGTTTCCGGTGACCGTCGAGCGTGGCGGATTCTCTTTCGACGGGCGCGCCTACCGCGCTGCCGGCGACGCAGTCGTCCTGACCCACCCCGATCGCCCGCTCGAGACCCTCGTTCTCGGAAACTCCCGCGAGGCGGCGACGAGAATTCTTCGCCGGGTTTTCCGCAGCGAAGGCGTCGCCGCCGGCCAGTTCCGCGCCGTATCGGGAGAGTTGACGAAGGAGGGGCGGTTCCGATCGACGCGCCGCGGCGGGCTCGAGATCGAGCGCTCCTCCGAAAAGGACCGTATCGCCGGCCGCGAGCAATTCTTCTCGGCGCTCGCGACCGTCGGGCGGGGGACCGCGGTCTGGAGCTTCCCGGAGAGCGAGCGGAAGGCATTCGAGAAGTGGAGTCCGGTTCTCGAGCGATACCTCGCCGCGGCGCCGGTACGTTCTCTCGTGACGGTGCGGCTCTATCCGGATCCTTCAACGAAGGCTCTCTACATGGGCTCCTCGCGCCCGGCCGACCTTTCCTGGGAAGGCGACCGGGCTCACGTGGAAGTGGACGCGTCGGCGCCCGCCGAGCCGGATCTCGTTTCGCCCGTGCTCGCGGCCGCCGCAGCCGGCGGCGCGGAGCCCCGCCTCCGGGAGCGCACCACGCTTCTGCTCGCGGCAGGCGCCCGGGCGCACGGGCGGTGGTGGGCTCGTGACGTGTCCTCGTTCGCCTCCTTTCTGGAAGGCGTCGGTTCTCACCCAACGGTCGCCGACGTCCTCGCCGGGGAGGAGAGCGAGGACGTGTCGCCGATCGCGTCCGTGGGCGCCGCGGCCGCGTGGCTCGAAGCCGGCGTCCGGAGCGGCGGAGAGGCGGCGCTCGCGCGCGCTCTCGGCTCTCCGGAGCGGGCACTGTCGGCCACGCTCGAGCTCTGGCGGCGCGCCGCGCTCGATCGAAAGGAGACGGTGCCCCGCCGACGCCCGCTTCCCTCCGCATTTCTCCGGGGGGTTTCGTACGCGATGTCGAACTCGGTCGAGGGGTCGTACGCGTCTCCGCAGTCGCTCGAGACGCTGCGCCGGCTCTCGCGGATGGCGGTGAGCTCGGTCTCGGTCATCCCGTATGCCTTCTCGGAATCGGAGTGGGCGTCCGACATCCGGTTCGTCCATCGGAGTCCGCGCGGCGAGACGGACGAGAGCACGGTACGCGCGGTTTCCGACGCGCGCACGCTCGGGATGACCGCGATGGTCAAGCCGCAGATCTGGATCGGCGGCGGAGCGTTCGTCGGGACGATCGCGATGAAGAGCCCGGCCGAATGGACGAAGTGGTTCTCGGCGTACCGGCGTTTCGTCGTGCACCACGCGATCGTCGCCGAAGCATCCGGTGCGGCGCTCTTCTGCGTCGGAACGGAGCTCTCGGGCACGGAGGGTCACGACCGCGAGTGGCGCGCGACGATCGCGGCCCTCCGCCGCGCGACCGGCGCGCCTCTGCTCTACGCGTCCAACTGGGCCGCCGGCGCTTCGAAGGTCCGCTTCTGGGACGCGCTCGACGCGATCGGCGCGGACTTTTACGATCCGCTATCGACCGACCCGAATGCGTCGGACGCGGCGCTCGTCGAGGGAGTCCGCCGCGCCGCGCGGCCGGTGGCCCGGCTCGCGGCGACGACCGGCCGGCCCGTCGTTTTTGCCGAGGCCGGATATCCCCCGGCGAAGGGCGCCTGGACGGCTCCCCACGACGAGGATGCCTCCCGTCCCTTCTCGCCCGAAGACGCGGCTCGCTCGGTGCGAGCCGTCTTCGCCGCGCTCGACGGTGAGAAGTGGTGGAAGGGCGTCTACTGGTGGAAAGCGTTCTCCGACGGCCGCGACGCCGGACCGACCGACCGCAGCTTCAACTTCCTGGGCCGGCCGGCAGGTGAGGCGATCGCCGCCGGGTTCCGCCGGCTCGCCGCGAACGGCGGCGGCGCCCGGTGAGCTCCGGACGTCTCCTCGAAGCGGCCCAGGAGGCGGCCCGCGCCGGCGGCGAAGTCCTCGAGCGCTACTGGCGGAGCCTTCCCGACGCGGCAATCGAGGAGAAGAAGAAAAACGACTTCGTCACGCGCGCGGACCGGGAGAGCGAGGAGGTCATCGTCGCCCGGATCCGCGACCGGTTCCCGGAGGACGGCTTTCTCGGAGAAGAAGGCGGTCAGCGCGGGGCAGGCGGCGAAGCGCGCACATGGATCGTGGACCCGCTCGACGGCACGTCGAACTTCATCGCGGGCTTCCCGTTCTGGTGCGTCTCAGTCGCCGCGCGCGAAAAGCGGGAGATCGTCGCGGGAGCGGTATGGGATCCGCTGCGAAGGGAGATGTACGCCGCGGAGCGCGGCGGCGGCGCCTTTCGCAACGGCGAGCGAATCTCCGTCAGCGCACAGAGAGGGCTCGACGGCGCATTTCTGGCCACCGGTTTTCCCTTCCGCCACAAGGACCGCGTCGATCTGTACCTCTCCCTCTTTCGAAAACTCTTTCTCCAGGCCCGCGCGATCCGCAGGGCGGGTTCCGCGGCGCTCGACCTCGCGAACGTCGCCGCGGGGGTCTTCGACGGGTTCTTCGAGTTCCGGCTGGCGGTCTGGGACATCGCGGCCGGCGCGCTCCTGATCGAGGAGGCGGGCGGACGGGTGAGCGACTTCGACGGGCGGGACGGCTTCTGGGACCGGGGCAACGTCGTCGCGGGGACCCCCGGAGTCGCCGACGAAATCCTTCGGGCCGCTTCGGGTTTGTTGTCCGACGAGGAAATCTGAAAGCACCGGGCGCGGGCAAGCGCGACCCACCTTGGGCACTTGGCCTACTCAAACTCCGGGGCTCTCGTTCGAAATCTTCCGGCCGCCGCGCGTAGCGAACGCCGCGGCGCAGTTCAGCCCGCCAGTACCACCGGAACCGTCGCCGCCCGGAGAATCCGGTCCGTGGTCGAACCGAGGACCAGCTCGACGACGCGCCCGTGTCCGTGCGCGCCCATGGCGACCAAGTCGCCGCCCGCGCCGATTTCCGCGAAGATCGCGTCATCGGGGTGAGCCCTCCGGACGATTCCGGTCGCCGGTACTCGGCGGTATCGCAGCTCCTCTTCGGCTTCGGCGAGGAGCGCCTGGCCCTCGTCCTCGTCGTCGCTCGCCGTGACGATCCGGACGGGGAGGTCGAGCAGGGCCGCCAGCTCCGCTGAAAGCGCGAGGGCCTTGCGCGACTTCGTCGAGCCGTCCCAGGCGAGCACCGGGTACTGAAAGTCGCGGTAGTCGGCCGGCGCGACCAGGAGCGAAGTCGGCATCCGGCGCGCGAGCGCGTCCGCGTGCCGCCCGACGAGATCCCGGCGGTGCGCCGCGTTCGCCCCGCGCGAGCCGACGGCCGCGAGTCCGCAGCTCTGCGCCTCCTCCTCGAGGATCGCCGAGACGTTGCCTTCCTTCAGGACCGGCTCGAACTCGACGCCTGCCTCCTTTGCCCGCGCCTCGAACGCCGCGAGGATTGCGCCTCCGGCGGAGACGAGTGCCTCCCGCAGCTCGCCGGAGAGATTCAGGAACGGCTGAAAGCCGACCGACCCGGAGAGGTCCGCCACGACGACGCCGTCGAGCAGCGCCCGATCGACGACGTGTATTCCGCGCACGACGCTCCGCGCCGCACGCGCGATTCGGAGCGCGTGAGAGAGGGCGCTCTCCGCGTGAGGAGAGCCATCGAGTCCGACCGCGATGCGCGAAAACGTCATGGAATCACCACCCCTGCATAGCCGACGACCGAGGAGTCGTCGCCGGTCTCGTCGCCACTGTCTCTCCGGGCCACGACTTGCGCCCGAGACGCGCCGAGGGCTCGCGCCGCGAAGAGGAGCGCTGTCGTCGGAAGAACGCCGCACATCGAGATGGACCGCGCGAGCACGGTCTGGAAGAGCCCTTCCGCGTCGACCGCCTCGATGCGCGCAAGCGCGAGGTCGTCCTTGGCGCGGCCCACGTCCCGGGATTCGTAGTGGTTCATGTCGGAAGACGCGAGGAGGACGGGCGGATCCTTCTCCTCCCGCACGAGTGTCGCGAGCGCCTCGCCGACCTCGCGGCAAAGCGGTAGAGAGGCCGCCCCCAGGCAGACGGGAACGATCTCCACGTCCGGGCGCCGGACCTGGAGGAAGGGCAGCTGGACTTCGAGAGAGTGCTCGCGGCGGTGCGCCTCGGCGTCCTCCTCGAGGCTCGGCGCGAGCGCGAGCAGCCGGTCGGCAAGGCTCCGGGCGAGCGGGACGTCGCCGAGCGGGGTCCGCCAGGCCTCGGAGGGGTCCAGGGCGGCCGGCGCTCCGAGGCCCGTGTGGTTCGGGCAGAGGATGACCGCCAGACGCGGGACCGCGAGGCGTGCGTAGACCGCCCCGGCGACCGGGCCGGAATAGACGTATCCCGCGTGCGGCACGACCGCGCCGACCGCGGCACTCTCCGCGGCCTCCACGCCCAGGAACTTTCGGACATCCCGCTCGAGCTTCTCCGGACGGGAAGCGTAAAACAGGCCCGCGACAGCGGGCTGGCGAATCGTCATCGGTGAATCGTAAGCCGGAATCTGACGGCGGAGGTACTTGAGCTTGTGTCTCCGCTACCGACTACCGACTACCGACTACCGACTTACCGGCTATCGGACCGGCTACCGGCTAATTGACGATGAGCGTCGCTTCCGCGGTCTGGCCGGCGAGTTCGACCCGGATCGTGGCGCTTCCGGGGCCTACCCCCGACGCGACGCCGCCGCCGTCGATCGTCGCCACGGACGGATTGGACGACCGGAACTGCGCCATCGCGTTCTCGAACTTCCGTCCGTCCGGCAGAACCGCGACGACCTCGAATCGCTGGGAGTCGCCGACCCGGACGAGCGCCGTCGACGGGCGGACCTCGAGCCGTGCGATGTCCTGGACGAGAACGGTCACCTCGGCCGCCCCCTGGAGCTCGCCGAGCCGGGCGGTGACGGTCGCTTTTCCGTTTCCGACCGACGTCGCGAGCCCCTGCGGAGAGACGGTCACGACTTTCTCGTCGGAAGAGGCCCAGGTGAGGGGCAGGGCGACCGGCTCGTTCTTCGAGCTCTTGACGACGGCCGTGACCGGGAGCCCGGTGCCCGCGGGGCCGACGAGCGTCGCCTGGGCCGGGAGGACTTCGATCAACGCGGCGTCCACGACCTCGACCGGGACCTCGGCAGAAACGTTGCCGAAGGCGACCGTGATCGTCGCGTTCCCGGCTCCCTTCGACACGACGCGGCCCCCTGCGTCGACGGCAGCGACGTCCGGCTTCGAGGAGGACCATGCCACCGTCGGTCCCTCCTCGAGCGGCTGCCCCTTCTGGTCGAACAGACGGGCGGTGAGACGCTGGCCCCGCTCGACGCCGTACAGAACGACCTTTCCGGGCGTGACCTGTACGGAAGCCGGCTTCCTCGAGCAACTCGGGGCGACGGCCAGTACGAGCAGGCAGAGCGCGGCGCGCAGGACCTGAAACGCTTTCATTGGAGTGACTTCGAAGAGGATAACACGCCCGGACCCGGCACCGGTCTCATCCGCGGCGGTACGAATCTCGCATGCGCTGTTACCATCGTCGAATCGGGGAGTGCCGAGTTTTTTTACAACCGCCCGGGAGGATTCAAATGAACACGGAGTACCGGCTCGGATACCGTTCGCGCGCCGCCATCGCTGTGCTGACATTGCTCATCACCGGGGTCGGCGCGGGATCTCCACCGGCCGGGGCGATCGTTCTCCCGACGGGCTTCACCGATGAGCTCGTCGCCGCGATCGGGTCTCCGACGGCCCTCGCCTTCACGCCGGACGGGCGGCTGCTCATCACGACCCAGCAGGGGCAGCTTCGCGTGTACGAGAACGGCGCGCTCGTCGGGACGGCCGCGCTCAATCTCGCGACGGGGGGGCTGATCTGCTCGAACTCGGAGCGCGGCCTTCTCGGCACGGCGAGGTTCAAGAAGGGGAAGTGAACTGAATTGAGCTAGCCCGCCGCGGCCTGGACGGCGCGGCGCAGCTTGCGGACCCCTTCGTCCGCCTCCTCGCGCGAGAGTGTGAGCGCCGGCCGGAAGCGGAGCGCGGAAACGCCCGAGGTGAGCGTGATGAGGCCGTTCTCCAGGCACGCCGCCAGGGTGCGGTCCCTCGTCTCCTTGTCAGGCAGGTCGAACGCGAGGAAGAGTCCGCGCCCCCGGACGTTGGAGATCGCCGGCAGCTCGGCGGCGAGATCGCGGAGCCGGCCGAGCAGGTGCTCTCCGATCGCGCGCGCGTTCTCGATCAGGTTCTCTTCCTCGATGATCTCGAGGTACTTCGCGCACCGAACCATGTCGGCGAGGTTTCCACCCCACGTCGAGTTGATCCGGGAGGAAACGGAGAAGACGTTCTCGACGTCGTCGATCCGCGAGTTGGAAGCGAAGCCGCAGACCTGCGTCTTTTTTCCGAAACAGAAGAGGTCGGGTTCGACCCCGAACTGCTGCCACGCCCACATCGAACCGGTCAGCCCGAGGCCCGTTTGCACCTCGTCGAAAATGAGCAGGAACTCGAGCTCGTCGGCGAGGCGGCGGAGCCGGGCGAGGAACTCGGGTCGGAAGTGGTTGTCTCCGCCTTCGCCCTGGATCGGCTCGAGAATCAGCGCCGCGACGTCTCCCGGGAATCGCCGACACGCGTCCCGGATCTCCTGCTCGACCCTTTCCTCCGTCGATGCGACGTCGCGGAGGATTTCGGCCGTGATGGGGAAGGAGAGGCGGGGGCACGACAGCCGCGGCCAGTCGAACTTGGGGAAATACTGCGTCTTGCGCGGGTCGGCGGTGTTCGTGAGCGAGAGCGAGTACCCGGACCGCCCGTGGAACGCGTGACGGAAGTGGAGGATCTGCTGGCCTCGCTCCTCGGAGATCCCGCGGGCGAAGTTCTTCCGCACCTTCCAGTCGAACGCCGTCTTCAACGCGTTCTCGACGGCGAGCGATCCGCCCTCGACGAAGAAGAGGTGCCCGGCGTGGGTGGGGGGGACGGCGAGCGTCGAGAAGGTCTCGACGAATCCGGCGTAGAGCATGGTGTAGGTGTCGCTGTTCGTCGGCTTGCCGAGCGCCGCCTGGAGGAGCCGTTCGCGGAACTCGGGATCGGCGGTCTTCGGGTGGTTGTAGCCGACGGGGTAGGTCGCGAAGTTCGTGAAGAAGTCCAGCAGCATCCGGTCGCTGCGCGCGTCGTAGAGGTAGGAGCCGCGGCTCCGCTCGAGGTCCATGACGACGTGGTAGCCGTCCACGAGGATGTGCCGGGAGAGCACATCGAGGACATCCTGGGGAGATAGCTCGGTCCGGGTGGTAGTGCTCATCGGGCTCCTCGAAGTCGAAGGGGGACCGGGAAGACTAGCACGGAGGACTTAGGACTTAGGACTATCCTCCGCCCGCAACCGACTGCGGCGACATTTGGGTGTCCTCCACGCGCGCCCCGATGCACTGGTCTTTGCCGAGCTGTTTGGCGCGGTAGAGCGCGGCGTCGGCGGAGCGAAGAAGCTCGTTCTTCTGCTGCTCGACCGAAGCCCCGGGCGTCGCGTGAGAACGGATCGACGAAACCCCGAGCGAAGCCGTCAGCACCCCCTGCAGGTTCAGTGCGGGGTCGTTGAAGCCGTAGGGCCGCGAGAGGAACGTCGAGGCCCGGATGGCGTTCCGGATGGAGAGCGCGATCTCCATTCCCTCGCGCATGTCGTGGCCCGGAAGGATGAGGACGAACTCGTCGCCGCCATACCGTGTCAGCGTCGCGCGGTCGTCCGTGACCGTGCGGCGCAGGCAATAGCCGACCTCCCGCAGGACCTGGCTTCCGGCGAGGTGGCCGTGCCGGTCGTTGACCGCTTTCAGGTTGTCGAGGTCGAGGAACACGACGCAGAGGTCTCCGCCGTCGCGCGAGATGCGGGACAGCTCCTGCGTCAGGCGGAGGTGGAGGTAACGTTCGTTGAAAAGCCCGGTCAGACCGTCGCGCTTGGCGACCTCGAAGGCGCGGCGCGCGTCGAGCAGGTTCTGTATCGAGATCGAGGCGTAGTCGGCGAAGATCTCGAGCAGACGGCGGTCCTTCTCCCGGAACCCTCCGGGCCCGAGCTTGTTGACGAGCTCGAGCACGCCGCACACCGCCGCCTCGATCCGGATCGGCACGCAGACGACCGACCGGGTTTGGAAGTCGTCGGGCAGGTCCGGCGTGGGGTAGAAGTAAGAGTCCGCGAGGACGTCGTCGGTCATGTAGCCCACGCCGGTTGCGTAGACCCGCCCCACGATTCCGATCCGCGCGTTCATCCGCTTGTTCAACCGTGCCTCCGCGCGCGCGCCGTAGGTGGCGATGAAGACGAGCTCGTTCTCCATGCGGTCTTCCGAGCTCTTCGTCATCGGGTCGTCGAGAAGGATCGAGCCGGCCTCCGATGGGACGAATTCGTTCGCCTTCTGCAGGATCTCGCGGAGGAAGCGGTCGATTTCGATCTCGCCCGTGTAGGCGTAGTACGCCTTGTGTCGCTCGAGGAAGTTTTCGAGCCGGCGGTTTTCGAGAGTGTGGACGTGCAGCAAGGGTTTGTCCGGAAGCTGCATTTTACCATTTGATACGCTCGAACCGTGGCGCTCCTCCGCGAGGTGGACCCCGGCGAGATCGGCCTGGCCGGGCGCGTGAAACCCGCCGATCGGCGCCCGCCCCGGGCTGTCGTGTTTCATCCGGAGGAGGGGCGTACGGACGCGGTCCCGCTCGAGGGAATCGCGGCTCGGCTCGCTTCCGGCGGCTTCTTCTACCTGGACCTGCACGCCCCCGACGAGACCGAACTCGAGACGCTCCGGCTGGAGTTCCACTTCCACCCGCTCGCCATCGAGGATGTCCGCAGCCGCCACCAGCGGCCCAAGATCGACGTGTATACGAACCATTACTTCCTCGTTTTCTACCGGATCGGAGCAGGAGGAGCGGACGGCGAGTGGCTTCTCCAGGAGCTCGACTTCTTCATCGGCCCGAACTTCCTCGTGGTCACGCACGACTCGGAGGTCCCGCTTCTCGACGCCGTCTTCGAACGCTTCTGCAGGGAAGAGGGAAAAAAGGACGTCTCGGGTCTTCTTTACGACCTCCTCGACGCGATCGTGGACGATTACTTCCTGTACCTGGACGACCTCGGTGAACGCTCGCAGGCGATCGACGAGCAGATTTTCGAGAACTTCGACCAGAAAAACCTTCAGCAGATTCTCGACCTGAAGCGCGACCTCGCGCTGCTGCGTCGGGTCGTCGCACCGGCGCGCGACGCCATCAACGTGCTTCTCCGCCGCGATCCTCCCATCCTCGACACCGCACACATCTTTTACTTTCAGGACGTCTACGACCATCTGATCCGGATCACCGACTCGATCGACACTTACCGTGAGCTCGCGACCGGATCCATGGATGCGTTCCTGTCGATCCAGAACAACCGCCTTTCCGACATCGTCCGGAAACTCACGGTCATCTCCATCATCTTCCTGCCGATCACCGCGGCCACGGGCTTCTTCGGGATGAACTTCCAGATTTTCGAGCCGCAGCC
>JBKJVY010000319.1:0-4326 GCA_046717185.1 Thermoanaerobaculia bacterium | reverse complement strand
CCGTACACCGACCCGAACGCCGACGTGGATCTCTCCCGCGGACTGCCGGAGCTGCGGCGGCCGTGGATCCTCGCGCGCGGCGATCATGACGAGACGGAGCCGCGGCGGTCGGGCCGCGCCGACCTGGCGCTGACGCGGCCGCGTAAGGCGCTGCGCTCGCGCGGGAACGCGACCCAGATGCACTGGGCGAGAAAGGGCGTCGTGACGCCGGAAATGGAGTTCGTCGCAATCCGCGAGAACTTCGACCCCGAGTTCGTCCGGAGCGAGGTCGCGCGCGGGCGAGCGATCATTCCGGCCAACGTGAACCACCCGGAGTCCGAGCCGATGGCGATCGGCCGCAACTTCCTCGTGAAGATCAACGCCAATATCGGGAACTCGGCCGTCACGTCCTCGATCGAGGAAGAGGTCGAGAAGATGACGTGGGCGATCCGTTGGGGCGCCGACACCGTGATGGACCTTTCGACCGGCAAGAACATCCACGAGACGCGCGAGTGGATTCTGCGCAACGCCCCGGTTCCCATCGGGACCGTCCCGATCTATCAGGCGCTCGAGAAGGTGGATGGAAAGGCGGAGGCGCTCACCTGGGAGGTCTATCGCGACACGCTCATCGAGCAGGCGGAGCAGGGCGTGGACTACTTCACGATCCACGCCGGCGTGCTCCTGCGTTACATCCCTCTCACCGCGAAGCGCGTGACCGGGATCGTGTCGCGCGGCGGCTCGATCATGGCGAAGTGGTGCCTCTCGCGGCACGAGGAGAGCTTCCTCTACACGAAGTTCGACGAGATCTGCGAAATCCTGAAGAGCTACGACGTGGCCTTCTCGCTCGGCGACGGTCTGCGTCCCGGCTGCACGGCCGACGCCAACGACGAGGCGCAGTTCGCGGAGCTCGAGACCCTGGGAGAGCTCACCCGGAAGGCGTGGTCGCACGACTGCCAGGTCATGATCGAGGGGCCCGGCCACGTCCCCATGAACCTCGTCCGCGAGAACGTCGAGAAGGAGATGACCATCTGCCACGAGGCGCCCTTCTACACGCTCGGCCCGCTCGTGACGGACATCGCGCCGGGATACGACCACATCACGTCGGCGATCGGGGCGGCGATGATCGGCTGGTTCGGCACGGCGATGCTCTGCTACGTCACGCCGAAGGAGCACCTCGGGCTTCCCAACAAGAAGGACGTCAAGGACGGCGTGATCGCGTACAAGATCGCGGCGCACGCCGCCGACCTCGCGAAGGGCCACCCCGGCGCGCGCCTCTGGGACGATGCGCTCTCGAAGGCGCGGTTCGAGTTCCGCTGGGAGGATCAGTTCCACCTCGCGCTCGACCCCGAGACCGCGCGCGAGTTTCACGACGAGACGCTGCCGGCCGAGGGAGCGAAGCTCGCTCACTTCTGCTCGATGTGCGGCCCGCACTTCTGCTCGATGAAGATCACCCAGGAGGTGCGGGAGTACGCCGCGTCGCAGGGGATCGCGGAGGAAAAGGCGATCGAAGCGGGGCTCGAGGAGAAGGCGGGGGAGTTTCGGCGCGAGGGCAGCGAAGTCTACCGCAAGGTATAGACGTGAAAAGCGGATTCCTGTCGGCTCGAGTCGCCGGTTCTGTCCTTTTCTCTCTCCTTCTCTCCGCAGCCGGCGCTTCCGCGGGAGTGTTCAGGGAGTTCCCCGTCCCAACGCCGGCCTCGGTACCGGCAGCGATCGTTCACGATGGCTTCGACGTCTGGTTCACCGAGCTCGAGGGCAACAAGATCGGACGCATCGACCGGGACCGAGGCGGCGTCATCACCGAGTACCCGATACCCACTCCGAACAGCGGCCCGACTTCGATCGTGATGAAGCCGCTCGGCACGGTCCGCGAGGTGTGGTTCACGGAGTCTCGCGGCAACAAGATTGGAAGGCTGACTCAGAACGGAGTTCTCACGGAGTATTCCCTCCCGATCCCGGCGAGCGGTCCGCGGGGCATCGACCGGGATCTGTGGTTCACGGAGTTCGACGGCAATCGGATCGGCCGAATCACGCAAGACGGAACGATTACGGAGTTCACGATTCCGACGCCGGCGAGCGGTCCGTCCGGGATCGCGGTCGGCCCGGACGGGAACCACTGGTTCACGGAGTTTCACACTAACAAGATCGGACGGATCACGCCCGCCGGGGTCGTGACCGAGTTCCCGATCCCGACGCCGGAAAGCGGGCCGCTCGAGATCGCTCACGTCGAAGGCAATCTCTGGTTCACCGAGTCCCACGCGAACAAGATCGGCCGGATCACGCGCGAGGGCGTCATCACGGAGTTCGCTCTCCCGACGCCGAATGCCGGGCCCGCGGGAATCTCCTCCGGCCCCGACCTCCAAGTCTGGTTCACCGAGACTCGTGCGAACCAGATCGGGCGAATCACGCGGAACGGGATCGTCACCGAATATCGGATTCCAACGCCGGGCGGCATGCCGCTCGGGGCGGCAAGGGACGGACTCGGGATCTGGTTTACCGAGTCGGCGACCGACAAGATCGGCTACCTCACCCGCGACGTCCTCGTCATGGTCGGCGCTGGATACGCACCGCCATGGGATACGGACATCGAATTCGCCAACAGCGAGAAGTATCCGCTGAATGTCTGGATCGGGGGCTTCCCCCGGGCCCCCACGGTCTGCGCGGGGTCGTGTCCAGGAACATACGTCAGCCTTCCACCCTCCGGCACGGCCCGGACGTCGGGAGACTCCCTCGCTTCGACTCTCGCGAGCATTGGACACTTCGTCGTTCCCTTCGACGGCGTCGATCCGCCGACGGCGAGCGCACGGATCGTCAACCGCGCAAGGCCGCACCAGGCGGCCGATCTTCCGGTGGTTCGACTTTCGACGATCGCGGCGATGAACCCCGCGGTGCTCTCGTTTCCTTCGGCTACCCGGAGCCCGGCCGCCCACAGCAACCTGATTCTGTCAATGCTGAGCGAAACGGGATTGGTGTCCGGCGTGGTGGAAGCGTTCTCTCCGTCCGGTGAGCTGCTCGGCAGCCGCCCGTTTCAGCTCACGAACAACGTCGGGGAGATCTTTCTCTACGACGTCCTGATGACGCTTGGCGTCCCGGCGCTCGAGAACGGGCAGGTCCGCGTGACGAAGACCGCCGGAGACGGTTTGATGTGGGGGCTTCTGGCGGCGGTACACGAGGACGGCCGGCTGGAACTCCTCGCGCCGGCCGCGGTCGGTCAACAGCCGATGGACGACGAGCTGATCGTCATCGGCGCGGGGACTCTCGGAACCTGGGACACGGAGTTCCGCCTCGCCAACATCCGTTCTCACACGGTCACGATCGCGATCGCGAGCGTCGGTTACGCGACTCCCTGCCCCAACGGCGACTGCGGGCCTTCGTTCTCGATCACTCTGCCGCCAAACGGGTCCACTCGCGTCCGAGCGAGCGAGATCTTCACGATCAATGCGGGCGTCGGAACGGTTCACCTCTGGACTGCGAACCCGGCGGACCTGCCTTCCGTCCGTGCGCGCGCGTTCGATCGGGCGAACCCGGAGCGGATCGCCGATCTGCCCGTCGTTCGTCTCTCGGCCCTACGCCGCTTGGACCCGACGGTCCTCGCCTTTCCGGGGGCCGCCCGGGGAAATGGTCGGCACAGCAACCTCGTCCTCGCCTGGATGGGTTTCCACCGGAGTTGTTTCGGGCAGGTCGAGCTGTTCTCGCCGACGGGCGAATTCGTGGGCGGGTTCCCGTTCGAGATCCGGCCCCGATCGACGGTCTTTTTTCACGACGTCCTCGGGCGGATCCGCATACGCGCGGAAGAGCTGAATGGACAGATCGTTGCAACGACCGAGTGTGACAACGGCCTGTTCTGGGGCGCCCTGACCACGGTCTACGACGACGGAAGAATCTCGGTGAGCCTCGGAAGGAATCCCTAGCTCGCCGCAGCGCTCGTCGTCCGCAGAGCCTTCCCAACGAGGTTCTTCGGACGGCCGTAAACCGGGTAGTGTTGAGAACTCGCCGAGTGGTTGCGACGGGCCTCGTCGTCCTCGCCTCGTGCTCGGCCGGTTTCTCGCAATCCCTCTCCGAGCCCTCATCGTCGGTTACGGTCTCCGGTTCTCTCGTCGTCCCCGCCGACGACCGCACGAGCAACGGATCCGGCGGGTCTTTCGAGTTCGAGCATCTCTTCACGAAGTCTTTTTCGCTCGGTGCTGTCGCCGGGTTCTGGACCGCCGAATCGGACTTTCCCGGGAACTCGAGTGAGAGCTACCTGGGCGCGATCGGCACGTACCGCTGGGGCGCGGGGAGGCTGCGCCCCTTCGTGCAGCTGGGTGGCGGGATCTACTTTCTTCGGCTCTACTTCCAGTCGAGGAATCG
>JBKJVY010000318.1:0-7118 GCA_046717185.1 Thermoanaerobaculia bacterium | reverse complement strand
GCCCCGCCCCTACGGCTCCATAACGCTAGCGAAACTTCTGAGACAGGACACTATCGCCTATCGCCTTGAAACTAAACAGTTCCCGCCTTCCCTTTTCGCTCCGAGGGGACTAAACTACTCAAAAATAGTTCTGGGAAGGGAGACCATGGCCGGCGATACCACACTCCATCAGCTCTTGAAGCAAATGGTCGAGATGGGGGCATCGGACCTCCATCTGACAACAAACTCGCCTCCCATGGTCCGCTTGGACGGACGTTTGATCCCGCTCCCCTACCCGCCGCTGACAGTGGCCGAGACAAAGCAGCTCACCTACTCGGTCTTGACCGACACCCAAAAGCACCGGTTTGAAGAGAACCTGGAGCTGGACCTCTCCTTTGGCGTGAAAGGCCTGGCGCGTTTCCGAGCGAACAACTTCATGCAGCGGGGCGCCGTCGCGGGCGTGTACCGGCAGATCCCGTACGAGATCCTGGGGTTCCGGGAGCTGGGGCTCCCTCCCGTCGTCGAGCTTTTCTGCGACAAACCGCGCGGCCTGATCCTCGTCACCGGACCGACCGGCTCGGGCAAGACGACGACGCTTGCCGCGATGATGGATAAGATCAACCGGGAGAAGCAGCTCCATATCGTCACGATCGAAGACCCCATCGAGTTTCTCCACGCGCACAAGAAATGCTTAGTCAACCAGAGGGAGCTGCACGCCGACACGCATTCCTTCACCAACGCCTTGAAGTCCGTTCTCCGGGAAGACCCGGACGTGGTTCTCATCGGCGAGATGCGCGACTTGGAGACGATCGAGTCCGCGCTGCGGATCGCGGAAACGGGCCACTTAACGCTTGCCACCCTCCATACCAACTCCGCTTCCACGTCGTTAAACCGCATCATTGACGTCTTCCCCGCTCACCAACAGACGCAGATCCGCACCCAGCTCTCCTTCGTCCTGGAAGGGATCCTCTGCCAGGCGCTGCTGGAACGCGCGAGCGGGAAGGGCCGCGCCATGGCGATGGAGATCCTCGTTCCGAACGCGGCGATCCGGAACTTGATCCGCGAAGACAAGATCCATCAGATCTACTCGATGATGCAGACCGGACAATCCAAGTTCGGAATGCAGACGTTCAATCAGTCCCTCGCGACGCTCTATCACCGCAAGCTCATTACGTTGGAAACCGCGCTTTCCCGCTCCTCGAACCCCGACGAGCTGCAGGAGTTGATCAACCGAGGGTCCGGGGTCAACGTGCCGCAGACGGCGTCGGGCGCTCCGGCCGCGGCGGCGGGGGGCAAGAGGTCGTAGCGGCACCCGAGGCGGGCTGAGGAGAAGCAACCATGCCAAATTACGTCTGGAAGGGGCGCAATCGCGCGGGGGTCGTCCAGGAAGGAGTCCTCGCGGCGGACAACAAAGACATCGCCCTATCGTCGCTGCGCCGGCAGAACATTGTTATCACCGGCATCCGGGAGCGCGGCAAGGAGATCTCGCTCACGAAGGTCGGGTGGAAGGTCCCGGCCAAGATACTCGCGATCTTCACGCGACAGTTCTCCGTCATGATTGACGCAGGGCTCCCTCTCGTGCAGTGCCTGGAGATCCTCGCCCTCCAGCAGGAGCACAAGAATTTTCAGAAGATCCTCCTCCAGGTCCGCCAGGACGTGGAGGCCGGCTCGACCCTCGCCGACGCGATGCGGCGCCATCCCAAGGCCTTCGACAACCTCTACGTGAACATGATCGCCGCGGGAGAGGCGGGAGGTATTCTCGACACGATCCTCCAGCGGCTCTCCGTCTACATCGAGAAGGCCGTGAAGCTGCGGTCGCAGGTCCGTTCCGCGATGATCTATCCGGTGGCGGTCATCGTCATCGCCGCAATCGTCGTGGCGGTCATCCTCCTCAAGGTCATTCCGACGTTCGCGGCGTTGTTCACGAGCCTCGGGGCGGAGCTGCCGTTCCCCACGCGGGTTGTGATCGCGGCCTCCAACATACTCGCGCGTTATTTCATCTTCTTCCTCGCGGCTCTCGCGGCGATGGCCTACGGAGTCCGGCGGTACTACCGGACGTACCGCGGAAGACGGGTCATCGACGGCCTTCTCCTGAAAGCGCCGATCCTCGGGATGATCCTGCGCAAGATAGCGGTCGCGCGCTTCTGCCGGACCCTGGCGACCCTGACGTCCTCGGGCGTGCCGATCCTGGAGAGCCTCGATATCACGGCGCGCACCGCGGGCAACGCGATCGTCGAAGATGCGATCCTCGAGACTCGGAAGAGCGTCGAGGGCGGGAAAACGATCGTCGAGCCTCTCAGGGATTCGAACGTCTTCCCGAACATGGTCGTCCAGATGATCGGCGTCGGGGAGCAGACCGGCGCCCTGGACGCCATGCTGAACAAAATCGCCGATTTCTACGAGGACGAAGTGGACGTCGCCGTTCAGGGGCTCGTCAAGCTGATGGAGCCGGTCATGATCTTCATCCTCGGCATCATCATCGGGGGAATCGTCATCGCGATGTACCTGCCGATGTTCACGCTGATCAACAAGATCGGATAGGCGGCCCATCGTGCGCGGCGCGACGGCTCGGAGCCAGGAAGGGCGGAACCCCGAACCCGGGGCCGGGCAGCCGTCCATGACCAGTGGCTAACGCCGCGGACTCCGGCGACTCCCGGATCTCCGCACTCGCCCCTTCGAACGCCACGGAGCCGCTTCGGCGGTCCCTGGCATGGCTGTGCGCCGTGCGGATCGTCGCCATCATGCTGATCCTCGTTTCGGCGGTCCTCGTACAGTCGGGGTCGGGCGCCGCCGCTGAAATCTCTTTCCTGTACCGGATCGCGATCGCGGCGGTCCTGCTCTCCCTCTTTCACTGGGTGACCGTCAACCGCCTCCCCGCAAGGACTTCGGCGTGGATCCAGGTCTTCGGAGACCTCGGCCTCGTCACGCTCCTCGTGTACTCCTCGGGCGGCCCCGACTCGGTCTTCACGTTCTTCTACGTCGTCGTCATCGGGACCGCCGGCTTCCTTCTGCAGCGGGTCGGGGCCATTCTGACCGCCTCGACCGCCGCAATCCTCTACGGCTCGATGGTGGAGCTCGTCGCGTACGGCGCGCTCCCCGTCCCTCCCTTTGCGGCCCTTTCGGAGTGGACCGGCCCCCGGGTCCGCTACAACGTCGCGATCACGGTCGTCGGCCTCTTCGGCGTCGCCTTCATGGTTGCGTATCTCTCGGAAAAGCTTCTCGGGGCGCGGGAAGAGCTCGCCCGCCGGCAGAGGGCGCTCTCCAAGCTTCAACATCTCTACGGCAATGTCATCGCATCCCTTTCGTCCGGGCTTCTCACCACCGACTCCCGCCAGCGGGTCACGTTCCTGAACGCGCCGGGAGGCGAGATGCTCGGCCTCGAGCCAACCTCCGTGGCGGGACGCTTCCTCGCCGAGCTCGCTCTCCCTTTCCCCTGCGACTGGGAGAGCATCCGCAAGCGAGCGCGCGGCCGCGAACCCTACCGCGCCGAAACCGAATTCGACCGCCTCGGTGTCCGCCGGGTCCTCGGCTACTCGCTGCGCGTTCTCGAAGGGCCCGAAGGAGACGAGGGCACCCTCATCCTCTTCCAGGACCTCACGGACGTGAAAAAGCTGGAGCGCCGCGTCCGATTCAACGAGCAGCTCGCTGCGGTCGGAGAGCTCGCCGCCGGCATCGCTCACGAGATCCGGAACCCTCTCGCCTCGATCTCCGGGTCGGTCCAGGTCCTGTCGAACGAGCTGACGGTCGGCTCGAACGAGAGACGTCTGATGGAGATCATCGTGTCGGAGTCGAACCGACTCTCCGGGATCCTCGAGGAGTTTCTCCGCTTCGTTCGTCCCCAGGAACGGCGCATCGCCGACTTCGACGTGGCGAAGACGGTCTCCGAGGTGATGGAGATCTTCCGGCTGTCCGACGAGATCTCCGACGCGCACCACATCCACGTCGACGTCCAGCCGGAAGAGTCCACTCTGCCCGGCGACCGCGACCAGGTCCGCCAGATCGTCTACAACGTGGCGAAGAACGCGGTCCGTGCGATGACCGCGGGGGGAACCCTGACCGTGGTTGGCCGCGAGGAACCGGAATCGTACGAGATCCGTTTCGCCGACACCGGCCGCGGAATGAGCCCGGACGAGCTCTCGCGGCTCTTCACTCCCTTCTCGACCGCGTTCGACGACGGGACCGGTCTCGGGATGGCGATCGTCCGCAGAATTGTCGAAGACCACGGGGGCACGATCGATGCCGAGTCCCGCCCGGGCGAAGGGACGACCGTGACGATTTCTCTGCCGCGCGCCGCAAGCGCGCGACCGGCCGCGGAGAGCGCGGCCGTTCCGATAGGGGTGACCGGATGAGCGGACAACGCCTTCTGATCGTCGACGACGAAGCCTCCATCCGCGACATGCTCGCGTTCTTCTTCCACAAGAGAGGATTCGAGGTCCAGACCGCGTCGAACTTCACCGAAGGTATGGCGTCGATCCTGCGGTCGACCCCGGACCTCGTCCTTTGCGACATCAAGATGCCCGATGGAAACGGGCTCGACCTGCTGCGAAAGCTCAAGGCGGAGTCGCCGAAAACTCCGGTCATCATGATCACCGCGCACACCTCGACTGCGGACGCGATCGAGGCGATGAAGGCGGGAGCGGTGGATTACATCGCCAAGCCCTTCAACATCGAAGAGCTCGGGCTGATCATCGACCGGGCGCTCGGAGAAAAAGAGCTTCGCGATGAGAACGTTTATCTCAAGCAGGAGCTCGCCGGAAAGTACACGTTCGCGAACATCATCGGGAAAGGCTCCCGGATGCAGGAGATCTTTCGCACGATCGAGCGGATCGCGAGGGTCTCCTCGACGGCGCTCCTGACGGGCGAAAGCGGCACCGGAAAGGAGCTGATCGCGCGCGCAATCCACTACACGTCCGTTCGCAAGGACCGCAAGTTCGTCTCCATCAACTGCGGAGCGCTTCCCGAGCCGCTCCTCGAGTCGGAGCTCTTCGGGCACGAGCGCGGGGCGTTCACGGGCGCCGTCAAGGACAAGCGCGGGCTCTTCACGGAAGCGGACCACGGCACTCTCTTCCTCGACGAGATCTCCGAGACGACGATGACGATGCAGGTCAAGCTCCTGCGGGCGATCCAGGAAAGGGTGATCCGCAAGGTCGGCGGCAACGAAGAGGTCACAATAGACGTGCGCATCATCGCCGCGACGAACAAGGACCTCTCCGAGCTCGTTGCGACCGGACGATTCCGCGAGGACCTCTTCTACCGGATCAACGTCATCCCGATCGTGCTCCCCCCCCTGCGGTCCCGCGTCGAGGACATCGCCCCTCTGACGGGGTATTTCATTACGAAAGTCTGCAAGGAGCAGAAGATCCCCGAGAAGAAGATCTCGACGGACGCCATGCGACTGCTGGAGGCCTACCCCTGGCCGGGCAACGTCCGGGAGCTCGAGAACACCCTCGAACGCACGGTCGCGCTCGAGCCCGGCCCGGTGATCACGGTCTCGAGCCTCCCCGAGTCGATCGCGCTCGGCGTCCGGACGCGCGTGCCCGACTTCGAGAGCCTTCCGCAGGAGGGGATCAACCTCGAAAGCTACCTCGAGGCCGTCGGCAAGCGATTGATGCGCGAAGCACTCGACCGCTCGGACGGGGTCCAGACGAAGGCGGCGGAGCTGCTCCACATGTCGTTCCGCTCCTTCCGCTACTACGCGAAGAAGTACAGCCTCGTGCACAAGGACGAAATCTACGAAACCGAAGAGGAAGCTCCCGCGGAGGCGGAGGGAGTTTGAGCGGGCCGAAAGAAAACGTCGCGTTCCCCGTGCGTGCCCTGATTTTCGCGGCCGCGTGCGCGCTCGTCGGCTGCCAGGGGGGAGCCCCGCCGTCCGCCGCCGCGCCGACGCCCGCGCGGCAGGAGGGGGCGCGCGTCGCCCTGCCCTCGGGCGCGATCTACCGGGTCGAGGTCGCGCGCACGGAAGAGGAAATGGCGCAGGGCCTCATGTATCGCGAGAGTCTCCCGGACCGGACCGGCATGCTGTTCCTCTTCCCCTACGACGACGATTCCCACCAGTTCTGGATGAAGAACACCCTGATCCCGCTCGACATCATCTGGCTCGACGCCTCCGGCCGAGTGCTGTTCGTCTCCGCGAACACGCCTCCCTGCAAAGCGGACCCGTGCCCGAGCTACGGACCGGACTTCGCAATCGCGAGCGTCCTCGAGATCGCGGGAGGATTGGCGGAGACGGAGAAAGTGACGGTTGGCTCGACGATCCGGCTGATGGACATCCCCGGGAACCCGTAGCCGGGAGAGCTACGGCTCGAAGAGAAAGAGCCCATCCCCCGCGGTTCCCACGTAGAGGCGGCCCTGGGGCGTCGCGAGGGTCGAGGCGATCGCCAGGCCGGGCCGGGGGCTCCGCACGGTACGGCGCTGGCCATCGTTCTCCCAGACGAGGTTGCCCTCGACCTCCCGCACCGGAGTGCGAACGGGCGCCGGCTCGCGCTCGCCGCGATGGTTGTCGAGGAACCTTCCGCCGGACAGGACCGCGCGGCGCCGGTTGTCCCACGCCGTGCCGTCCCAGCGGAACGACCCCTCGGCGGTGCGGATCTCGAGGACCGGTGACCCGGTGCCGTCGGTCAGAAGCTCGGCGGCCGTGGGCGCCACCGGGCTTCCGGCGACGAGAGTGAAGCTCTTTCCGTCCGGGGTGCGATACAGGCCGCCGGTCGTGACGAGGACGGGCGGACCGAAACCCGAGCCGTAGAGCGCGAGCGGAGTTCCCGCCGGCCCCCGATCCGGCGCCGACCAGCGCACTCCTCCGTCGATCGAGACCCGCAGACCGCTGAAGCTCGAAAGAAGGAGCACCGTGCCGCCGTCCGCGCCTCGGAACGCCGTCAGCGAAGCCGCGGGAGGCAGCGGATCGACCGAGAGCCGCCGCACGCGCATCCCCTTCGCCTCCCAGACACCGCTCTCCTGGCCCGCGTACGCCCGGAAGAAGAGCACGCGCTCGGGGTCGTTCGGGTCCGGCACCAGATCGGACACGCGCCCCTCCGCGAGGCCCGCCGAGCCGGGGACGAGAGTCAGGCCGCCGTCGTCGGAGAAGAAGACCCCCTCCCCCTCCGTCCCGACGTAGAGACGATTGGTCCGGCGGTCCACTTCGA
>JBKJVY010000317.1:0-6382 GCA_046717185.1 Thermoanaerobaculia bacterium | reverse complement strand
GCGATCCCCTGAGCCTCGATGCGCTTCCTTTCCGCCTCCTGCAGCTCCTTCTGGAGCACGAACTTCATCTGCTCGGATTCCTGCTCGCGACGCAGCTTCTCCTGGATCGCGTTGGCGACGACGTCGGGAAGCCCGATCTTTCGAAGGAGGACGGCCTCCGCGATGATGCCGCGCCCGCCCGCGGTCTTGAGGAAAAGCTCCAGCGTCTCCTTCGCGATTCGCTCCCGCCCCGCGGAGTAGAGGACCTTCGCCTCGTAGGACGCCGTAATTTCCCGGATCGCCGAGCGGATCTGGGGTTGGACCGCGATTTCCTCGTAGTCCTTTCCGATCGTCCGGTAGATGTCGTCCGCCTTCTTCGGATCGAGCCGGTAAAGGAGAGATCCCTCGAGGTCCATGATGAGACCTTCCTTCGAAGGCACCTCCGCGGTCTCCTTCACCTCCCGGGTCTTGATGGACATCTTCACGACCTTGGTGAACGGCAGCACGATTCGGATGCCCGGCGACAGGACGTCCGAAGAGACTCTCCCGAAGAGGTCCTTCACCCCGACGTGGCCGGCCGGTATCACCGTGATCGGGTTGCCGATGAGCAGAACGATCAGGACCGCCGCGATTGCCACCGTTCGAACGAGCCGGCGTCCCGACGGAAACGGAGAGACGATCTCAAAGGGCTTGACCATGGACTCCTCCTCTCGGATGTGAGGGAGGAAGCTATCAGTTATGGGCTTTGACTTCTCGGTTGTCAGCCGAGCCCCAGAAACCGACCCGCGAACCGATTCACACCATCTTCAGGAGATGCCCCATCTTGTTCTTCTTCGCCTCCAGGTACTTGCGGGACCCGTCGGTCGGGCGAACCTCGAGAGGCACGCGCTCGACGATCTCCAGGCCGTAGCCCCCGATCGCGACGTACTTGGAAGGATTGTTCGTCATCAATCGCATCTGGCGCACCCCGAGGTCGCGCAGGATCTGCGAGCCGACGCCGTAGTTGCGGATGTCGGGCGGGAATCCGAGCTTCTCGTTGGCCGATACGGTGTCGTGGCCCTCGTCCTGGAGCTCGTACGCCTTCAGCTTGTTGACGAGCCCGATCCCGCGCCCCTCCTGAAGGAGGTAGAGAAAGACGCCCCGGCCCGCCTCGATGATCTTCTCCATCGCGAGCGCGAGCTGTGCACCACAGTCGCAGCGGCTTGACCCGAAGACGTCCCCGGTCAGACACTGGGAGTGGACGCGCACGAGAGCAGGCTCGTCCTCTCGAATGTCGCCGTGGACGAGCGCGATGTGCTCTTCGTGAGTGACGTCGCTCTTGTAGGCGTAGAGTCGAAACGCGCCGAACCGGGTCGGCAGGTCCGGCGCGGCGACCCGCTGAACGAGCCTCTCGGTCTTCATCCGGTGCCGGATGAGGTCGGCGACGGTCACCATCGTCAGCCCATGCTTTTCGCAGAACTGCGCGAGCTCCGGCACGCGTGCCATGGTGCCGTCCTCGTTCATGATTTCGCAGATCACCGCGGACGGGTCGAGGCCCGCGATCCGCACGAGGTCGACAGAAGCCTCGGTCTGGCCGGCCCGCTTCAGGACGCCGCCGGTCTCGGCCCGCAGCGGGAACATGTGGCCAGGGCGCGCGAGGTCCGAGGGCCGGGTAGTCGGATCGATCGCCGTCTTCACGGTGGCCGCGCGGTCGGCCGCGGAAATCCCGGTCGTGACCCGGCCGCGCGCTTCGATCGAGACCGTGAAGGCAGTGCCGAAATTGGACGTGTTCTCGTTCACCATGAGAGGAAGCTCGAGCTCGTCGCAGCGTTCCTCGGTGAGCGCGAGGCAGATCAAGCCGCGGCCCTGTCGCGCCATGAAGTTGATCGCCTCGGGCGTCACCTTCTCCGCGGCGAGAACGAGGTCTCCCTCGTTCTCCCGGTCCTCGTCGTCCACGACTACGACGAAGCGGCCGGCTTTCAGCTCCTCGACGGCCCTCTCGATGGAGGAAAACGGTAGTTTTTCAGCCATTTCACTCGAATTGTCTCACGGGCTGACAGCTGATAGCCGCACAGCTTCTCTCAGAAGACTGCCGGCTCCTCGTAGGTGGCGAAGACTCCCCGCATCACGTCGGAGATCTCGCCCACCGTCGCGTAGGTCTTGACGGCTTCGACGAGCGGGGGCATCACGTTCCGGCCGTCCGCACACGCCTGTCTCAGAGCCGAGAGCGAGGACGTCACCGCTTTCCCGTCCCGCGAGCGCCGCAGGGCACCGAGATCCGCCTTCTGCTTCTCCTCGACGGATTCGTCGATATAGAGCGTCTCGAGGGGCTCCTCGATTTCATCCACGAACTCGTTCACTCCGACAACGATCTTCTCTTTCGCATCGACCGCTCGCTGATACGCGTACGCCGCGTCCATGATCTCGCGCTGGGGGAACCCGGCCTCGATCGCCTCGACCATCCCGCCCAGGGCATCGATGCGCCGAAAGTAGTCGAAGCACCCGCGCTCCATCCGCGTCGTCAGGTCCTCGACGAAGTAGGAGCCGCCGAGCGGGTCGATCGTGTTGGCGACGCCGGACTCGTGAGCGATCACCTGCTGCGTGCGAAGCGCGAGCTTGACCGCGAAGTCCGAAGGGAGCGCGAGCGTCTCGTCGAGAGAATTGGTGTGGAGTGAGTTCGTCCCGCCGAGAACCCCCGCGAGGGCCTGGAGCGCCGTGCGGACGACGTTGTTGTACGGCTGCTGAGCGGTCAGAGAACAACCAGCGGTCTGGGTGTGGAAGCGACACATCCAGGAGCGCTCGTCCCGGGCTCCGAACCGCTCCTTCATCGTCTTCGCCCAGACGCGGCGTGCGGCGCGGTATTTCGCGATCTCTTCGAAGAAGTCGTTGTGAGCGTTGAAGAAGAACGACAGGCGCGGCGCGAAGTCGTCAACGGCCATCCCCGCCTCGATCCCGTACTTCACGTATTCGACCCCGTCGCGCAGTGTGAAAGCGAGCTCCTGCAGCGCCGTCGAGCCCGCCTCGCGGATGTGGTAACCGGAGATCGAGATGGTGTTCCACTTCGGGACGTTTTTCGCGCAGAACGAAAATTGGTCGGTGATCAACCGCATCGAGGGGCGCGGCGGGAAGATGTACTCCTTCTGTGCGATGTACTCCTTCAGGATGTCGTTCTGAAGCGTCCCGCCGACGCGGTCCCACGCGGTGCCATGCTTCTCGGCGACCGCGAGGTACATCGCAAGCGCGATCGGAGCCGTCGAGTTGATCGTCATCGACGTCGTCACGCGCCCCAGGTCGATCCCATCGAAAAGAACTTCCATGTCGGCGAGCGAGTCGATCGCCACTCCGCACTTGCCGACCTCGCCGCGCGCCATTTCGTGGTCGGAGTCGTACCCGTACAGCGTCGGAAGGTGGAACGCCGTCGAGAGACCGGTCTGCCCGTGGTCCAGGAGGTAGTGGAACCGCGCGTTCGTCTGACGGGCCGTGCCGTAGCCGGCGAACTGGCGCATAGTCCAGAGCTTCCCGCGGTACATCGTGGGCTGGACGCCCCGGGTGAACGGGTACCTCCCCGGCCATCCGAGGTCTCGCTCCGGGTCGAAACCCGCGAGCGAATCGGGCCCGCCAAGCGGCAGGACTTCCGCCCCGGAAACGGTCGTGAAGTCGCGTTTCCAGGGGGGATGGCGCTCGAAACTCCGCCCGGCGGCCTCTTCCCATCGGCGCCGGCCCTCCCGGATCTCCGCGGGGACTGTCGGGTCCGAGTCCTCGTTTTTCCCCATCGGCTCTTTTCTGCCCTTTCCGAACGCACAATAGCCCAATCCCCTCAGCAATTTCCAACGAAAGGCCACGCCTTCCCTCCAAGGCATGAAAGATGCAAAGATCGAGACGCGGCCCTTTGGCCGAAAAGCAAGGAGGAACTTCATGACGAAACGGATTAGCACTCTTCTGGGGATTCTCGTGGCGGCGGCGTTCGCGGTGGCGTGCGCTCAGACCGATGCGGGGATCACGACAAAGGTCAAGACGAAGCTCGCGGCAGATGACACCGTCAAGGCGTATCAGATCGACGTGGATACGAAGGACAAGGTCGTCACGCTCTCCGGCAGCGTGGACAGCCAGGCTGCCAAGGATCAGGCCGTGGCGCTCGCGCGCGGCACCGAGGGCGTCGCGGACGTAGTGGACAACATCACCGTCTCCGGCGGAGCGGCCGCGATGCCGGGTGAGAATCCGGCCTACGGCAGCGCCGGGGAACCAGCTCCCGGAGGCGAGGGCGACGCCGCGATGGGCGGCAACGCTCCGAACCCGGAGCCCGATCGCCCGGTCGGAACGGTCATGGACGACGCCGGCATTACGGCAGCCGTCAAGGCGAAGCTTCTGGCCGACCCGACGGTTGGTGGCCTGAAGATCGACGTCGACACCCGCAACGGCGTGGTCTGGCTCACGGGCGACCACATGAAGAGCCAGGCGGAGATCGACATGGCGATGAAGCTCGCCCGCGAGACCTCGGGCGTCAAGAGCGTCGAGAACAAGCTGGTCATGGGCGACAAGCACTGAGGTAACTCGGATTCGTCAAAAGGCCGGGCAATGCCCGGCCTTTTCTTTTGGCGGCGGGGTTTCTGTAGCGGCTGGGCGCGGTCAGCATCCCACGGCGAGCACGCAGGCTTAGTGGCGAAGGGCGGGAAGGAGCGCAGTCTTCGCCATCTTCGTGAGCCCCTTCACCGAAAACGGCAACGACGACGACATGAAGCACGAGTGGGTGCACCAGCACTCCCGACGGGCCACCTGCTTGCGCATGGCATCCGCCTTTTCCGAGAACCACGCCTTCGCGAACGACCACCCAAAGTCGCGGATGTTCCCGATCTCCCACTGGACTTCGCAGAGGGAGACCGTCCCCTCCGGGTTGAGCACTCCCGAGACCGTGCCGGCGTAACACGGATAGACCATTCGCTCCTCGGAGAGCGTCTCGAGCTCCGCCTCCCTCGCCGCGACTTTCAGGTTCCGCAGGATCGGCCGATAGCGGTCGAACCCGGCCCAGTAGGGCTTCAAGGTCGCGAGCGCCGTCGCGTACTCCGCGGCCGTCAGCGGTCGGATGGAGGCGTCGGGAAACGGCGGCCGCAGGAGCTCGAAGGAATGGAAGTCGATCTCGCCGAAGTTCGCGGCGACCCAGCTGGTGATTTCCCCCAGGTCGTCACGGTTGAACGACGCGAGGACGGTCTGCACATTGACCAGAAGCCCTGCGTTCCGCCGCTTCAACGCGGCGAGGCGGCGATACGTCTCCTCGATCCGGGGGAAGTTGCCCGGCGCGCCACGTATCCGGTCGTGGCGTTCGCCCAGGTGGTCGAGCGACAGGCCGACGGTGAAGGTCTGCCGGTCGTCGCGGCGGGATTCGAGCACTCGCGCAACGATCGACTCGACCTGCTCGGGCACGAGCGAGTTCGTCGGCATCGTGACGTTCGAGGCTTCGTGCCGCCGGTAGAGGAGGCGCGTGATCTCCGGCAGATCGCGATTGAGCGTCGGCTCTCCTCCCGTCAGCACGACGCTGTAGAGGGACGGGAGGTCGGCGAGGGCGCGATCGTAGTCGGAAAGCGTCATCTCGAGGTGGCGGTTGACGTTCAGGTGATCCCAGTAGAAGCACGTGACGCACTTCGAGTTGCAGAGATTGGTCATCCCCAGGATCAGGTACCTCGGAAGCGTCCTCCGGCCCCGGACCCACTGCGCCGCCAGTGCGAGCTCGTTCACCGCGCTCCGGCAGTCAGAAGCCCCTGCGCGATTCCCGCGAGGAGCCCCCCGAAGTAGGTCAGGTGATGGAGCGCGAACGCGAACGGCACGGCGGGGAAAAGTGACAGGTCGTCGCGCCAGATCGGGAAGGAGAGGACCCACGTCGTAACGGCATAGAGGAGCCCGGCCGGAAAGAGAAACGGAAGCCCGAAGAGCGCCGTTCCGGCCGTCGCCGCGAAGACGGCCGTGAGAAAGGCGGCGACGCGCCCCCTCGAATGGAGGCCGGGCCGCTCGACCAGGAGACGGCCGGTCTTGACCCGGTAGCGCCAGCGCTGTGCGAGATAGCCGGCGGGGAACGGCCGGCGGCGGTGACGCACTCGGACGTCCGGGTCGAGACGGACGGAGAAACCGCGGTCAAGGGCCCGCCGGACGAAGTCGGTGTCCTCTCCGACGTAGCCGAGGCTCTCGTCGAATCCGCCCAGCGCCTCGAAGGCCTTCCTCGTTGCGAACAGGTTGCAGAGGGCGATGTCGTGAGGCGAGACGACCGGTCCGCCAATCGGACGGCGCTCGTGCGCCGGAACGCCGCTGCCGATCCACGGCGTCGCGAGCAGGAGGTCGGCAAGCCGCTCGCCGTACGGCGCGCCGGGAGGACCGAGGTCGGGCCCGCCGACGACGTCCGCTCGCTCGAGCGACCGGCACCCCGACGCGAGCCAGG
>JBKJVY010000316.1:0-7606 GCA_046717185.1 Thermoanaerobaculia bacterium | reverse complement strand
CTCCCGTAATCGCCTCGCTCATCTCGAGAAGCGCCTTCTGGTAGTCGAACTTCTCGCGAAAGAAGAGCTTGTCGAGGGGTGTCTGAAGCCGGCGCCGGAGGACCTCGAAGAGCGAGATGCCGACGAGAAAGAAACCGAAGTTGAAGAGCGGCGAAGCCGCGAGCTCCGACTCGGAGAAGAGCGCATTCGCCATGGCGACGGCGAGCGCATAGACGCCGAGAAGGATCGCAGTCGTCCCCGCGTAGAGGAACGTACGGCGCACGATCACGCGGACGTTCAACATCTGGAACCGCACGATCGCGTACGCGAACGTGACCGGTATGAAGATCATCGGAACGATCCCGTAGAAGACGTAGTCCTCGATGTTGAACGCCGAAGGAAGCACGATTCCGAAAAGGACGAACGGAGCGGTGCCGAGGATCGTGCCGATGAAGACGTGGAAGGCCTGCCGTCGTTCCCGGGCGTCCGGCAGCGCGAACGCGGAGTGGGCGAGCGCGATCAGCCCGAGGACGAGGTAGTCGCCGAGGAGGATCCACGAGGACAGCGGGGCTCCGGAGAGAATCGCGACCCGTTCCCCCCGCAGCTGGCGCATGACGTCATAGAGAAAGACGACCGGAGGGATGGAATAGAGGAGATAGAAAAGTCCGGGACTGGCGGACAGAAAGTCCTGTAGCTTCTGCTTCCAGCGCGGGGGCGGCTCTCCCGTCCACTCGTCCGGCCGGGCGAACGTGAACTCCTTCGGCCGCGGGAAGATCAGGAAGAAGTGGAGAAAGACAGCCGGAAGGAGAAACAGGCTCACGGTTCCGGTGTTCTGCACGAAGAGGTCGATCCACCAGTACGAGGCGGGGCGCAATCGGCACACGAAGAAGAGCAGGAAGAGGACGCAGAGAAGGAAGAAGATCCGCGCGGCGCGGTCTTCCGGACGCCGGTTGAAGACGAAGAGCCCGATGAAGAAAAAGAGGAATCCGAGCGTCGCGGCGTAGAGGTAGGTCGTTCCGCCCAGACGCTCCGAGGAAAGTCGGACGGGGACGGTGGGAAGGTTGCTCGTCGCTTCTCCGCCGCAGCGGCCGCGGCGGTAAAGGTAGGGAACAGTCTCCCCGATCGCATGCTTGCGGAGCTCCGCCGAGGCATCGGAGCTCGACGCGACCATGCGCTTCCCGATGCCGAGAACGCAGTCCCCGGCGCGGACCCCGGCGACGTCGGCCGGCCCGCCGGGCACGACGGCCCGCACCGCGATTCCCCCGCGACTGTAGGGCACGGGAACGATTCCGTCGTACGGGCGCGCCGAGAACATGTCCGCGATGGAGGCGATCGCGAGGGCGAGCCCCGCGAAACCGATCGCCAGGTAGAGCGTCCGGCCGGACCGCGCCACGGAACTCTTCATCTCACCCTTTACGCTCAGAGGGGGCAATGTTAGCCGACGGGTGGGAGGGAGCCGGGTTCTCCGTTCTCAGTTCTTGGTTCTCCGCCCTCAGCTCCTCGCTGATAGCTGATAGCTGACAGCTGATAGCTTCTTCAAATGCCTTTCATCACCTTCGAAGGGGTCGAAGGCTCCGGCAAGTCCACGCAGCTGAAGCTCGCGGCAGCCCGCCTCCGCGCGCGGCGCCGGCCCGTGCTGGCCACGCGGGAGCCGGGCGGCACGCGGATCGGGCGGATTTTGAGAGGAGCGCTCCTACCGAGCGCCCACCGGGAGCTCGACTTCGTCGCAGAGTGGCTTCTCTTCGAGGCGGACCGGCGGCAGCACGCCGTCGAGGTGTTACGACCCGCGCTCGAGCGGGGACGCTTCGTGCTGTGCGACCGGTTCTCGGACGCGACCGAGGCCTACCAGCAGGTCGGCCGCCAGCTCGAGGCCCGACTCGTGCAGCGGGTCGACGCACTCGCACGCGACGGACTCGTGCCGGAGCTCACGCTTCTATTCGACCTCGATCCGGGGGCCGGCCTGGCGCGCGCGAACCGACGCGGCGGCCGGAGCGTTGGACGATTTGAGAAGACCGACCTCGAGTTCCACGAGAAAGTGCGGCGCGCGTACCTCGCCATCGCGCGCAGAGAGCCGGAACGCGTGACGGTGCTCGACGCGAGTCTGCCGGTCGACAAACTCTTCCGCGACACGTGGAGGGCGCTCGCGGGGCGTTTCCCGGTTTGAAGAATGTCCTGTCCGCTCCCCTGATCGAGAGGTTCGCCGCCCGTCCGGAGAGCTTTCCCGGGACGCTCCTTCTCTACGGCTCCTCGGAAGAGTCGCTCGAAGAGACGTCGCTTCTGCTCGCGGCGTCTCTGCTCTGTCCCGGCGATGATCCGGAACGTCGCTGCGAGTCGTGCCGGCGCGTGCTGCACGCTTTCCATCCCGATCTCCTGACCGTCCTTCCGGAGGGCGTGCAGATCCGCGTCGACCGAGTGCGGGAGGCGATCACTTTTGGAATGGGAAGACCGTACGAGAGCTCACGCCGGGTCGTGCGGATCTCCCGCGCGGAGCTCGCCGGCGTCGAGGCGGCAAATGCCCTGCTGAAATCGCTCGAGGAGCCGGGAGCCCACCTGCACTGGATACTGACGACGACACGGCGGGATTCGCTGCTGCCGACTGTTCGGTCCCGCTGTCTCGCGGTCGCGGTCGGCTCTCCCTCGCGAGACGAGCAGGCAGCCGCGTGGCGGTCGCGCGGTTTCGATCCGGACGAGGCGGTGGACCTCGCCCTCCTCGCAATCGGAACCGAGGACGGGGCGAGGGAGCTGCTGGAGGAAATGCGCCGGTTTCGATCCGATTCAGTCGAGGCCCTCCGCGCCGGCCTGGAGAACCGAAAGCTCGCTCCCCTCGTTCTCCTGGCGGAACGACTCGGCCGGGCCGAGGACCGGGAGATCGCGCTTTTTGGCGCGCTGCTGGGAGACGCGGCGCTCCTCGCCGCAGGGATCCCGGCGGAGCTCGTCCGTCACCGCGCGGTCGCCGGCCCCCTGTCGGAGATCGGACGGCGGGTCGGGCGAGCAGCGCTCGAGCGGGCGGCCCTGGCGGCGGCGGACGTTCCAGCGGACAGCCGCCGCGGAAACCGGCGACTGCACTTCGAAAAGGCGCTCATCGAAATGTGGCTGGCGCTGGAGCCTTGATAACCCCAAGGGGGGTCGAAGGAACACCGGGGAGGCGCTCCGATCCCGGCGGGATCGGAAGGATTCGGGAAGAGTGCGGACCTGGGAGCTACCGAAACTGGCAGAAGGTGGGGTCAACCACCATGGTAGACGCCGCCGGGTTCTTCACGCCTCCCCTTCATTCCTTCGATGTCGGAGAGTATAGACCAAACGGAGGCAGGGCCGCCCCGAGTCGCGAAACGAACGTCGCCCCCGAGGTCGGGGGCGACGAAAGTCGGGCGCGTTCTTCGCGGCTGCCGATCACTTCTCGAGGTTGATCTCGACCCGTTCCGTCTCGCCCCGGGACACATCCACTTCGACGCGCCGGTCGCGATAGCCCGGACGGGACACGACAACGCTGTGCCGCCCCGCCGAGATCGGGATGCCGTCGGACTCGAGAGATTCCGCAGTCCCCATGAAGCGGTCGTCGACGTAGACCGCCGCATCCGATGGCGCGATGTCGAGGCGAAGGCGTGCCTCGCCTTGCGTCGGGCCGGTCCGCCCCCGCCACTCCTCACGTCTCCGCGGCTCCTCAACCCGGCCGCGATCGCGGTCCCGATCCACCTCGACGTCGCCGTCGGGCTCTTCGGCGTACCGTTCGGACCTTTCCGAGTCGTCCCGGTCGCGCGGCCGCTCGCGGTACCGGCGGTCGCCGCCGTAAATCTCATCCTCATCGGTGACTTGCTCGGCGACGTCCCGGCGCTTCCCCCAGAACCTCCGGACCCCGCCGCTCGGCTGGGGTGTGTCATAGCTGCCGTAACGCGCCGCCCCGGGAACCTTCGGGAGCCGCTCGCCCACGTCGAGCTTCACGCCGGGCCGTGCGTCCACGGAGATCGTTCGCGTCTCGTAGCCCTCCAGACGGAACTCGAGCCGGTAACGGCCGGTGCGGAGATACAGGTAATCGGGGTATCCGTCGAAGTCGTCGGCGGTTCCGACGTACTGCCCGTCGAGATAGACGCTTGCGCTTTCCGGCGACACGTCGGTGTCGACGACCGCCCAGTTGCGCGACGGTGCACGCCCATAGCCGTAGCCGTGGCCGTAGTAGCTGCCGTAGGGGTAGTAGGAGCCGTACCAGTACGGGGAGTAACCCCAACCCCAGCCCCAGTAAGACCGGGAGCGGTGGTGGAAGCCGTGGGGTCGGCGGTGAGCCGTACGGCCGACGCCCGACCGTGGGGCGGTTTCGGCGGCCTGGGCAACCGGAGCAGCGGCGAGGACCGCGAGCGCAATTGCAAGTGTGAGCCTTTTCATGGACGAACGCCTCCGGGGAAATAGACGAGCAAAGCCGACGCCAGGATGACGTCCGACATGGCGACGAACAAGTCCCGCCGCGTCAGCGGGATCGGCCGACGCGGTCGGGCGCCTCGGGCCGGGGGGTGACCTCTCCGAAGGCCAGTGCGTCATCGGAGGATACCGGCAGGTCGGGAGTCTCCCTTCGCACCCCTTCGGACGGCGACGGCGCGCTCGTCGCCGTCCACCCTCGCGCCGCCAGGCTCCGTGCGAGTCCGCGAAGGTAGTCGTCTCGCAGGACCCGATCGACTGCCCGCCGCCCCCCCGGGAGGTCCCAACGCTCGGCGAGCGAAGCCCAGATCGCCAGTACCCGGTCGTGAGCGGGCGAGCCGTTCGACCGTGTCAGAGCCTGCGGCACGCCCAGAAAGCCTCCCAGCTCCGGGTGCTTCTCGAAGAAGATTGCCGCCGCCTCGCCCGACTTCTCCTGTCGCCGCCGGAAAGAAGCGAACGTGATCTCGTGGTGGTGGCGGGCCACTGCCCGCGGCCGATAAAGAATTTTCATCCCCTGCTTCGACAGCCGGTAGGAGATCTCGATGTCCTCCCACGCCGCGTGCGGGAAGGTCGTGTCGAACAGCCCGGCCTCCTCGAGCAGCCGGCGCGGGAGCGAGATGTTCGACGTGTAGAAGAAGTTGAACGGCACCGAGTCGGGGTCCTCGATCAGGCCGTAGCCGAACTGAAGCCCGTACTCGTTGATGTGGTGAAGAAACGGCGAGACTTTTCGCTCCCGTGGCCACGTCGTATATCCGAGCACCGCGACGGGATGGCCTCTCCCCTCCGCATGGCTCTCCGCGTGAACGGCGAGAAGCGGCGGGTCCGGCACCGTATCGTCCCCGAGGAAGAGAACGTGCGAACCCCGCGCCTCCGACACGCCGCGGTTGCGGGCCCGGGCGGGGCCCGAGTTCTCCTGGAAGAAGGGGCGAAACGGGTAGGGCGCCGCGTACGCGCGCAGGCGTTCGGCGGTCGAGTCGCCGGAGCCGTCGTCGATGACGAGGACCTCGAACTCGGGCGGCGATTCCTGCCGGCCGAGCGCATCGAGGACGCGGAAGAGAATGTCCGGCCGCCGATACGTCGGGATCACCACCGAGAACGACGTCACCGGGCGCCCCCGACGAAGATCTGGTCGAGCGTCGTCCGGACGAGAAGCGGGGCTTGCGCGAGGAACTCGCGGAAGAAGTCGGAGTCGAGCCGCTCGTCCCCCGGATACGTCGGCACCATCCGCAGCGGAAAGCGGGCGAAGATCTCCGCGTCCGGGCGGCGGCGCCCCGACTGAACGGCTCGCCGCTTGGCCGCGAGAGACTCCTGGCTGCGGTGGATCCACAGGAGCGCCCGCAGGTGAGCAACGGTCAGTGGGTCCTCGACCCGCACGGGAATGCCCGGAGTGCCGGAGATTCCGAACAGCCGCCGCGCGAACGACGGCTCGCCGGGAGGCGACGCGTAGGGGTCGCGGCCGAGATCTGCCGCGCCCGGATTGCGCGTCGCCAGCATCTCGGAGATCCGGAAGAGGAACGTCGCGAGCACGGACGGCATCAGCGCGGCGAAGTACTCCCGGTCGAAGTTCTTGTAGGCGGTCGCAAACGCATTCTTCTCGAAGAGATAGCCGCGCGAATAAATGCCGAGCGCTTCCCCCGTCGCTCCTCCGCGGTGGCGCGCGACGGCGCGGGGCTCCGCGACGATGCGGCGGCCGAAGATCCACTGGCGCCACCCGAAGTCCACGTCCTCGAGGTAAGCGAAGTAGTCGTCGTCGAAGCCGCCGGACGAAAGGAAGTCCTGACGCCGCGCCGCCATGAGCCCGCCGCAGGCGAAAAGGCGCTCCTCTCCGGGAGACGCCTCCGGCAGCCCCGCGACGGGTCGGCCGACCTCGCTCTGGAACGCGTGACCGTCGAACGTGAGAAACCCGTCGAAGAAGTCGTTGCGCTCGCCGGTCGAGTCGGTGAGGCGCCCCGCGACGGCGACGACGTCCGGATCGGCGCGCTCGAGGGCCTGCGCGAGAAGGAGCGGCGCCTCCGGATCGACCACCGCGTCGTCGTTGACGAAGAGGAGAAAGCGGCCCCGCGCCGCCTCGGCTCCGAGCCGGCACCCTGCCGCGAACCCGACGTTCGCGGCAGCGGTGACTCGCCGGGCGGTCGGGTGCCGTCGGAGGAGCTCTCCGACCGCGAGCCCCGACGCGTTGTCTACGACGATGACCTCCGCGGAGACTCGACCACGGCAGGCGGTCTCGAGCGCGCCGAGCGCCTCGAAGAGCTGGTCGTGGCCGCGATGGTGGACGACGACGACCGAAATGTCGGGGTTCTTCATTTCGGGCCGCGAGAGTAAACCAAGCCGGATTCCCGCATCACGCGGGACGGATCCGCCCGGCCAGCCGGCGCCACAGGGCTTCGCGCTCCGACGGGAACGGCAACCGGTGCGGGTCGACCCGGGCTCCGCGACACCACGCGATGAGCGGCTGCGCAACCCGATCCCAGCTCTTCTCCGCCGCGAAGCGCCGACCCGCCCCGCCGGCTTCCGCAAGCCGGCCGGAGTCGGACAGGGTCCCGACGAGGGCGCGGGCGAGCGCGCCCGGGGACCGTTCCACGGACCAACCCGCGGCCGCCGCCTCGAGCTCCCGGGCAAGAGGTCCGCCGGCCACGGAGATCGAGGGGACGCCGCCCCACGCGGCGTCGAGGAGTCGCGTGCGGTACGCGAGGTCGGTCTCCAATCCCTCCGAGGAGATCGACACGAGGACGTCCGCCGCCGCGTACAGGTCGGCTCGGGACTCGTACGGAAGCCAGGGCGAGAAGAGGATCGAGCGTCCCTCCGGGTCGATCTCCCGCGCGCGGCGCCGCGCCTCTCCATACGCGCGCTGCGGGGTCGTCTCCGGGTTCGGGCTGGCGAGGAAGAGGAGCTGCGCCGCCGGATGTCCCCGGCGCACTTCCGGCCACGCATCCAGCAGGAGGCCCGGGTCGTTCCAGTCGTAAATACCGCCAAAGAGGACGAGCGGGCCGTCGTCGGCAACGCCGGCGGCTCGCCGGCCGGCGGCTCGCTCTCCGGAAGCGGGCCGGTCGGAGACGCCGAAGGGGACAACGCCGAGGAGATCGTCGAGACCGGGGTCCGCCGGAAAGTTCCACGGCCCGATCCGGCCGGACGCGAAGAGGGCTCCCGCGTAGAAGAGGCGCTGCTCGGTAGAGGCGCAGAGGAAGTAATCGGCGCGCGCGAGCGCGAGGTCGAGCGTCGC
>JBKJVY010000315.1:0-7547 GCA_046717185.1 Thermoanaerobaculia bacterium | reverse complement strand
GAGCGTGCGACCCCGCCCCATCCCCCGGAGCGAGGGGACGCCGGTGTGGCCTCCCCCCGCGTTCGACGCGCCCGGCACCTCTTCGACGGCGTCGGAGAGAAGAATCGGCCGCTCGGCCTGCAGCGTCTCGCGGGAGAGCTTCGTCGCCGCGGCCGCGGGTGAGGGGGACGTGGCCGGCAGCGGCGAGCCTCGCACCGTCACGTGCTCGGTCTTCGCGGGATGCAGCAGAAGAACGCGGGTCGCCAGGCTCTCTACCCGAACGTGCCCGAGAAGCCCGCCGTGCGCACCGAACACGTCGAGCGCGAAGGGTGGCTCGGGCTCCGGATCGAGGTGGAACCGACCGGACTCGTTCGTGACCGCGGAGGCGCCGCCGACGACGACGCGGACGGTTGCGCCGCGGACAGGCTCGCCGACGGCGTCCACGAGGCGCCACGCGGGCGCGACGACCAGCAGGAGGGCGAGGAGCGCGACCAAGGGAATCAGTAGAGCAGGAAACGCGCTCGCCGCTCCCGGAACTTTTCGAGAGGCTTTTCCCAGGAGCGCACGATCGCGTCGGCGGACTCTCCCGCCTCCAGGCGCTCGAATGTATCGCGGTTCGCGAGGAGGTCGAGGAACTTCCTCCGGTCCCAGTCCACGGGATGGAGGTCGCGCAGCGCGACCGCGATCTCGAGACCGAGCGCGACCGGCCGGAGCGCGTCGCGGTCGACGACCCCCAGGCGCACGCCGCCGCACCGCTCTCCCGCGAACGTTGAGGAGGCCGGCGTGAAGCGGACCGGCGTGAAGGTCACTCCCGGAATCTTCCGCGAGCCGAGAACGGCGGCGAGTCGCCTCCCGTCGAGCCACGGCGCGCCGATCACCTCGAACGGAGTTTCGGTGCCGCGACCGACCGAAAGGTTCGTCGTCTCGAGCAGCCCGATCCCCGGATAAAGGCTCGCGGCGGTTAGGGAGCGCATGTTCGGCGACGGGTTCACCCACTCGAGTCCGGTCTCGTCGTACCAGAGGCCGCGGGTCCAGCCACGCATCTTGACGACCTCGATTCGCGCTCCGATCCCGAGCTCCTCGTTGTAGAGCCGGGCGAGCTCCCCGGGCGTCATCCCATACCGGACGGGAATCGTGTGCGGCACCGTGAAGGACATCCGGTCGGCGTCGGCGAGGGGCCCTTCGATCCGCGACCCGCCGATGGGGTCGGGCCGGTCGAGCACGACGACCGGGATCTTCGCGCGAGCGGCCTCCGGCTGGAGGTACGCGACCGTCGTGATGTACGTGTAGAACCGGGTCCCGACGTCCTGCAGGTCGACGACCAGAGCGTCCAGGCCCGCCAGGTCCTCCGGGCGGGGCCGGCGGCTCTCCCCGTAGAGCGACCGGATCGTGAGTCCCGTGAGCGGGTCCGTCTGGTCGGCGACCCTGGCGTCGGCGTCCGAGCGGATCCCGTGCTCCGGTGAGAAGAGCGCAACGAGCCGGACCCCCGCCTTCTTCGCCTCCTCCGAGGCGAGCACCTCGACGGTCGAGCGGCCGTCGCGCGCCCGGCCCGCGGCGTGCGTCACGAGGCCCACCCGTTTGCCGGCGATCGCCCGGAAGCCTTCCGCGGCGAGCACGTCGATTCCGGCGAGCACTTCGCGCCGGATGGGAAGCCGCTCGGCGAGCCGGCGCGCCGAGGCCCGCGTGTCCGCTTCGAGCGCCGCCGCCGCGAGAGTGGAGACGACGCCGCGCAGCCGGTTGACGTCACCCTTGCCGTCGGGATGGAGGCGGTTGGAAAGGAACACCACCCAGCTCCCGCTCGACGGGTCGATCCACAGCGATGTGCCGGTGAAGCCCGTATGTCCGAACGAGCCGGGCGGAAACAGGTCGCCGCGATTCCGAGAGAACGCGCTCGCGACGTCCCACCCGAGCGATCGCAGGCTCTCGTCGCCGAAGAAGCGCGGGCGGGTCAACGCATCCACTCCGAGAGAGGAGAGGACGCGCGCCTTGCCCAGGCGACCGCCGGCAAGGAGCATGCGGCAGTAGCGGGCGAGGTCGTCGGCGGTCGAGAAGAGGCCGGCGTGCCCGGCGACGCCGCCGACCGCGTGCGCGCGGGGGTCGTGGACCTCGCCCCGGAGCCACCGGTCGCCGCGCCGTTCGGTCGGTGCGATGCGCGAGAGCGGAGGTCGCCCCGGACCGGTCAGGTCCAGGCGTTCCCCGAAGAAGCGCGCGTCGCCGAGCGGCCGGAAGTGGGTCTCCTTCATGCCGAGCGGAACGAAGACGTTCTTCTCCGCGAACTCGTCGAGCGCCACGCCGGCCACCTTCCGCACGAGCTCGCCGAGCACTTCGTAGCCGACGTCCGAGTAGCGGAAACGCGTGCCCGGCGCCACTTCGAGCGGCTCCCGGTATTTGCGCGCGAAGATCTCGTCGCGCGAGCCGGTGTACAGCTCGAGGGGGTCGTCCGGGACGAACCCGGCTCGGTGCGTGAGGAGGTGCTCGACGGTGACCTTGTCGCGGCCTCCTCCCCCCGCTGCAAACTCCGGCAGATACCGGACGACCGGGTCGAGGAGCGACACCTTCCCCTGCTCGACGAGGATGAGGACCGACATCGCCGTCGCGACCGGCTTCGTGAGCGAGGCCACGTCGAAGACCGTATCCACGGTCATTGGCTCGCGGGCCGGCAGGATCGCGCGGTTCCCGTACGCTTTGCGCAAGACGACGCGATCGCGCCGCCCGACGAGGACGACTGCGCCCGGAAGGTCCCGCGCCGCGAGGGCCTCTTCGACCGCCGCGTCGATGCGGGCGAGCCGCGCTGCGGAAAACCCGGCGCCCGCCGGTGCGGCGAGCGCGGCGAGCGCTGTCGCGAGGAGAAGTGCGATCACGTCTTTTCGCGAGCGATACCCGCGAAGAGAAGCGTGCCCGAGACCGCGAGGATCGCGCCGAAAACAAGGGCGCGCTCCGTGTCGCCGAAAAGAATCGCGCCGCTCGCGAACATGATCGAGTAAACGAAGACGATGCCGAGCGCCCAGAAGGCGAGGTTGCGCGGGATCTCGCCGCGCCGCTCGGCGACGGCGGCGGCGCCCGCGATCCGTTTCCAGCCGGGCCCCGCCGGCCGGACCTTCTCGTAGAACGCGGCGAGCTTCTCGCGCGGCTCCGGCGCGGTCGCGAACGTCGCCGCGAGCCAGACGGCCGTGGTCACTGCGGTGGTCGTAACGAGCGTCATCGCGAACCCTTTCGGCGTCGCCGGGTCGAACGCGGGATAGCGCCCGCCGAGCGACCGCAGGCCGACCGACGTGACGAGCGCCGAGGTCATCGCCGCAACCTCCGACCAGGCGTTCACGCGCCACCAGTACCACCGGAGAACGTAGACGAGGCCGGTGCCCGCTCCGAGGGTCAGGAGCAGTTCCCAGACCTTGCTGATCTGGTTCATGAAAACCGTCGCGACGAGCGACAGGACGACCGTGAGCGCGGTCGCGATCCGCGACGCGAGCACGTAGTGACGCTCCGACGCGTCGCGCTTCAAGAACCGGCGGTAAAGGTCGTTCACGAGGTAGCTCGACCCCCAGTTCATCTGCGTGGCCTGAGTGGACATGAACGCCGCGGCGAAGGACGCGAGCATGAGGCCGCGCAGCCCGAGGGGAAGGTAGTCCACCATCATCTGGACGTAGTTCAGGCCGGGGTCTTCCTCACCGGCGGGATTGCGGAGCGAGCCCCCGTAGATCGCGAGCGAGCAGAGAGCCGTGATGAGCCACGGCCAGCTCCGCATGGCGTAGTGAGCCAGGTTGAAGTACAGCGCGGCGGCGCGGCTGTGCCGCTCGTCGCGGCACGCGAGCATGTTCTGCGCGACGTACCCTCCGCCGCCCGGCTCGGCGCCCGGATACCATGACGCCCACCAGGAGACCCCGAGCAGAGTCGCGAACGTGATCGCCGGAAGGGCCCAGACGGCGTCACCCCACGCGGGGAAGAACGACAGCACCGCGTCCGCGGACCCGAACCGCGTGCCGGGCGGTGAGAACGCCGGGTGCGCGGCGCCGATCTTCGCTTTCATCGCATCCATGCCGCCGACCGCTGCGACCGACACGAACGCGAGGACGATGGCGCCGCCCATCTCGAAGAGGTATTGGAAACCGTTCGCCGACGCGACGCCCCAGTAGCCCGCGGCCGACGTGTACAGGAACGTCAGGAACAGGCAGATCACGAGCGCCGCCCACTTCGAGACGCCGAGCATCCCCCCGAGGACCTTCGCCATCCCGAGGTTCACCCATCCCATGATGAGGATGTTGACGAGGAGCCCCAGGTAGGCGGCGCGGAAGCCGCGCAGGAACGCGGCCGGCCTTCCGGAGTAGCGCAGCTCCGCGAGCTCGACGTCGGTGACCACCGCCGCCCTCCGCCAGAGCTTCGCGAAGAAAAACACCGTCAGCATCCCGGAGGCGAGCATCGACCACCACAGCCAGTTCCCCGCGACGCCGTTCTTCGCGACCATCTCCGTGACGGCGAGCGGCGTGTCCGCCGAGAACGTCGTCGCCACCATGGCGGTGCCGGCGACCCACCAGGGCATCGAGCGTCCCGACAGGAAGTAGTCGACCATCGAGCGCTTCGCGCGCCGCGCGAAGTAGAAGCCGACGGCGAGCGTCATGGCGAAGTAGGCCGCGAGGACGATAAAGTCGAGGCCGGCGAGCTTCATCGGAAGGCTGCCTCCGTCATCGTCTTTCTAGACCCTGTCATCCCGAGCCCTTCGCCCTTCCTGTCATCCCGAGCGTAGCGAGAGATCTGTGTCCCTCTCGACCGCGCTCTTCCGCTCAGGGCAGGCTCCGCGAGGGATCTGGTCCCTCCTGAGTCGGAGACCAGATTCCTCGGCGCTCCGCGCCTCGGAATGACAGAGGACGCTGCGTGCCTCGGAATGCCAAGGGAAGTGGAGGATCGCGGCTTCGTTATACCGGTGCCGCGAGGCGCGACGCCCGGGATCGAGACCGGAAGGCGGCCGCCGATCTCCGCCTCGCCGAAGAGGGCGCGCACTGCGGCCGTCTGCATCACGGTCTGGTCGCCGTAAGCCGCGAGGTACGTCGAGAGCTCCGGCAGGTCCGCGGCGAGGTAGGGGTTCCCGAACGAGACTCCCACGAGCCGCGCCCCGCCCGCCGCGAGCGCCGCCAGCGCCCCGCGGACCGCTTCGGGAAGAACGAGCTTTCCGGAACCGGTGCGCACGCGGACGAAAAGCGAGACGAGGACGACGTCGGCCGCGGCCGCGCTCTGTTTCAGCGGCTCGACCTCCTCGGGCCGCGACTTCGGGTCGAGCACGAAGACCTCGGGGGCATGGGAGAGCCGCCTCGCGAGCTCGCGCGCGAGCTCCGCTCCGGGAGCGGTCGCCGCCGGGACGTCGTTGACGACGAGGTGAACGACCCGCGCGGACGCCGTGAGGGGCAGGGCGCCGGGCGCCTCGCGCACCAGTGTCAGGGCCTTGCGCGCGATCTCCTCCGCGAGGGCGCGGTGCTCCGGCCGGTCGACGACCCGGTACGGCTCTTCCGGGTCGGGACGGGCCGCCGGAAACCGCCGCTTCGCCGCGAGAATGCGCGCGACCGAGCGGTCGAGGCGGTCGACGGAAATCCTCCCCGTCTCGATGGCGCGCTTGATGCCCGCAATCGCGGCGTCGGTGTCCGGCGACTTCGGAATCTGGTCCGCACCGGCGAGAATCGCGCGGACCGCCGCCTCGCCCGGGTCGAAGTGGTCCACGATCGCGCCCATGTCGAGCGCGTCCGTGACGACGAGGCCGTCGAATCCGAGCTCCCGCCGGAGGAGTCCCTCCACTACCGGCGCGGACATCGACGCCGGGAGCGTCGCGTCGCGCGCGACTTCGGAGGTGTCGCTCGTATAGGGGTTCTCTCCGGGCATGAGCTCGCGCGGCGGAACGGGCGTCGCGTCGATCGCGGGCAGCGAAAGGTGGGCCGTCATCACCGCTCCGACTCCCGCGGCGATCGCCGCGCGGAAGGGCACGAGCTCGACCCGCTGCAACCGACCGCGGTCGGCCGTGAGGATCGGGAGAGAGCGATGGGAGTCGGTCCGCGTGTCGCCGTGGCCGGGGAAGTGCTTTGCGGTCGCGAGCACGCCGCCGGACTGGACGCCGCGCACGAACGCCGCCACAAACCGACCGGCGTCCTCCGGGTCCTCTCCATAGCTGCGTACGTTGATAACCGGGTTCTCCGGGTCCACGTTCACGTCGGCGACGGGAGCGTATATCTGGTTGAGACCGATCGCCCGCGCCTCCGCGGCGACGACCTTCCCCTGCCGCTCGGCGAGTGAGGGATCACCCGTCGCCGCGACCGCCATCGGCCAGGGCCAGTACGTCGTGTTCTGAAAGCGCATCCCGACGCCTGCCTCGAGGTCCGCCGCGACGAGGAGCGGCACCCGCGCGACCGCCTGCATCCGGCGGGTGAGCCGCGCGGTCTCGGCGACGTCGGCGAGGAACCAGAGGATCCCGCCGACCCCGTTCTCCCGCACCTGCCGCTCGAGAGCGAGGTAGTCGGGGGAGGCGTCGTTGAAGAAGCGCCCGTTCGCCGGATACACGAAGAGCTGGCCGACCTTCTCGTCGAGCGTGAGCCCGGCGGGATCGCGGAGCGCGGACGTCGCGCAGGCGGCTGCCCCGACGACCGCGACGGCAGAAAGGAGAAGGGCGCTCCGCTTCACGCGGGTTGCTCCACCTGCCGGGGCGAGAGAATGCCGAGCAGAGCGCCGACCGCGACCGTCGTCACGCTCCCGATGAGCGTGTACCAGGGCCACGCGATCGACGTGAGCTTCCAGACGGCGACGACCGCGGCGAGGCCCGCCGCCATCCCGGCGAAGGCCGCCGCCTTTCCGGCGCGCCGGGAGAACGCCCCGAGCAGGAAGACGCCGAGGACCGGGCCGTTCAGGATCGAGGCGACCGTGAGGGCGGTGTCGAGCGCGGAGCGCGCCTGACGCCGGATCGCGAGCGCCACCCCGATCTGTGCCGCGCCGGCGACGAGCGTCAACCAGCGCGAGACGACGAGGTAGTGGCGGTCGTCTCTTCCCCGCACGACCGGCCGGTACAGGTCGGAGACGGCCGTCCCCGCGATCGCGTTCAGCGAGGAGGACATCGCCGCGGCGAAGATGGCGGCGACGACGAGGCCCGAGATCCCCGAGGGAAGGTGCCGGATGATGAAGTCGGCGAAGACGCGGTCGCCGGTGAGCGCGAACCCGGTTTCGAGGGGGCGGTAGAACGCGAAAAGGAGCACCCCGATCATGAGGAAGCCGGTGAACTGTACGAAGACGACGACGCCGGACGCCAGGAGGGCCGCCGAGGCGCGGCGCGGGCGGTCGGTACAGAGGTAACGCTGCACGAGGTACTGGTCGGTGCCGTGGGTGCTCATCGTGAGAAAGCACCCGCCGATCAGGCCCGCCCAGAAGGTGAAAGGCTTTGTCCAGTCCCACTCGAAGTGAAAGAGTCGGAACTTGCCGTGGGCCTCCCCGAGGGCGCGTGCCGCGTCCCACCCCCCCGGGATCCGCGCGAGGAGGACCGCCGCCGCGGCGATCGCGCCCGCGACGTAAATCGCGAGCTGCACGACTTCGACCCAGATCAC
>JBKJVY010000314.1:0-4129 GCA_046717185.1 Thermoanaerobaculia bacterium | reverse complement strand
CGCTCCGCCTCCGGATCCCATGCCTGACCACTCTCTCGGCGGCGGCGGCGGCGGTCGAGGGCATCCGCGCGTGGCGCGAAGAGGCGACCGGCGTGGCCGCGCTGCAGGAGTATCACCGGACGTGAGGGGATCTTCCTCGCTCCTGTCATCCCGAATGCCCTCCCTCTTGTCATTCCGAGCGAAGCGAGGAATCTGTGCCCCAGAGCGCTAGCGCGGAAGCCGACCTCGATCTGGCGGCGCCGCCCGCCCGGAGGCCCGGCACCGGCACGCGATTCCTCCTCTTCTTGCTCGCTGCCGGCGGCAGCGCCGTCGTTCTCACCGTCGGGTTCCCGCCAGGCGCGCCCGATCGCCTTCCCGCGCTCCTCGTAGCGTTCGCACTGGCGCTCGACGCGGTCTACCGGCCGTCGCGGGCTGTCCGCGACTTTTGCTATGGGTTCCCCATCGCTGGGCTCATCGCCGCCATCTTCGGCTCGACGGACCCTGTCGCCTGGTCGGTGCTCGCATTCGGAGGTCTGGCCACGGGGTGGACCTTCCGCTTCCTGTATGACTTCGAGAGCGCGCCGGACGCGTCGCGGCTCGACGGACCGCTCCGTGCGCTCGTTGGCCTCTGGACGTTCGCGACCGTCCTGGCCCTGATTCGGGCACGCACGCTGTGGGCGCTCGTTCATGGTCTGACGGGCCGCTCCGTGAACGTCGAGGGGCTCACGGACGCCGCGGCGATTCGCGAAAGCGCCCTCACGTTTGCCGTTCTTGCCGCCGGCGCGGGGTTCTTTTTCCTGCTGCGGCGTTCGGGAGCCGCGGTCCGCGCCGACGCGATCCGCGCCGCGGTGATCGGGACCGCGGCGTCGGCCGCGTTGACGGTGTTCCAGACCTTCGGCGCCGGGCTGCAGGAAACCCGGCCTTTCTGGCGTCTGACGGGCCGTCTCTCGGGCGGCGCGAGCGATCCAAACGCTCTCGGCCTCCTCTGCGGCCTCGCGATTCCGGTCGCGCTCTCCTTCGCGCTCCAGCGACCCCTGCCTCGGTGGGCACTCATCGCGCTTCTCCCTCTGCCTGTCGGCCTGGCGCTCTCGGGATCGCGCAGCGGCTTCCTGATTGCAGTCATCGGAAGCGCGGTGGTCATAGCGCGGGCTTCGCTTGCAACGAAGTGGCGCGTTGCCGTCGCGGTGGCCGCGCTCGCGCTCGCGCTGGCGGTCGCGCTCGTTCCGCGAGGCACGCCCGGCGGCGTCGGCGGCCGGCTCGGGCAGCTCTTTCGGTCATCGCTCTCCCTCGACGACCGCGCCTCGTCGCGGCCGATCCTCTGGCGCGCGGCGATGCGGCAGTTCGCGGAGTCGCCGGTCGAGGGCGGAGGCCTCGGAAGCTTTGCATGGCGCCTCCCGGACCTTGCAGGCGTGGACCGATCCCGGCTCGGCATCCGGGACAACCCCGGCAGCGCCTACCTGCAGGCGCTCGCGGAAACGGGCGTGATCGGGCTCGCGCTGACGCTCTTTTTCGTGCTCACCCTCGTGGGGCACGCGCTGTCCGCCTTGCGCGAGCCGGGCCGACGCGGCGCCGCGATGGCGCTCCTCCTGTTTCTGCTCGTACTCGCCGTCGGGTCGCACTGGCTCGCGCCGGAAGTCTCGCTGCTCTTCTTTCTGCTCTGCGCCACCGTCGCCGCGGAGGGGCGGGAGAGGATCCGGCTGGCCGGGCGCGTCCGCGCGGTTCTCGTGATCCTCTACGGCGTCGCCGTCCTTCGAGCGGCGGTCGCGACGGCAGAGCCGGCGGAGATGTTCCAGCACGGAAAGCTCGCGGGCTTCTACGACCGGGAGACGGGCAAAGGCGGCGCCTTCCGCTGGACTCGGCGGCGGTTCGCCGTGCACGCGGGGGACGACGCGCCGGAGCGCATAACGCTGGCGAACTACTCGCCCGAAGGGAGGCCGGTCGAAGTCACAGTCCGTGCCGACGAAGGTCCGGTTCTCTTTCGGCGCGCGATCCCGCCCGGCGGCTCGACCGCACTCGCGCTCTGGCCGGGCGGCCGTCCGCGCGTCTTTCGCTTCGAGCTGTCGCGCGCTTTCGTGCCGAAGCGGTTCGGTCTGCCGGACCGGCGAGAGCTCGGCGTCGTAGCGGTGTTGCCGGAGGACCGGAGTCCGTGACGTGTTGAGCGTTCCCGAGCAGGTTGGACGGGGGATTCTCGTCTGCCCGGTCACTCGGGAACGACTGGTGTTCGAGGATGGCGCGCTTCGAACTTCGGACGGCACTCACCGTTACGCGGTCGTCAGCGGCGTCCCGATTCTCCTTTCCGACCCGCAGGCGGCTGATCGCTACGTGCAGGAGTCCTCTCGGATGGTCGAAGAGTATGGCCAGGTTGAAGACTCCGGAAAGCGCGGACCTATTGGAAAGCTGCGGCAGCTCCTTGCTCGAGACTACCGAACCCCCGAGTCGACGGCGGCGTTCAATCGCTTTCTCGAGCGCGCTGGACGAGAGTCCGTCTACCTGTCGCTCGGCGGGGGTCCCGGCCGGGCGCATCCGGAGCTCGTCAACGTCAACATCGGACCCTTTCCCAACGTGGACGTCGTCGCGGACGTCCACGAGCTTCCCTACGCGAACTCCAGCGTCGAGGGCGTTTTCTGCGAGGCCGGCTTCGAGCACTTCTCCGAGCCGGACGCGGTCGTGCGCGAGATGTTCCGGGTGCTCGCACCCGGCGGAAAGGGCTACTCGGTTACGCCGTTCCTGCAGGCGTACCACGGCTATCCGGACCACTTCCAGAATCTCACCGTTTCGGGACACCGGCGGATTCTCGAGAGGGGAGGCTTGCGGATAGTGGATGCCGGGCCCTGCGTTGGGCCGCTCTACGCGCTCTTCGATCTCGGCACTGTCTTCATCAGCGAGTATTTCCCCACGCTCTTGAGGTCACCGATAAGGAAAGCGTGGAGACTGCTGAGCGTGCTCGCCGGCCCGATGAACCGGCGGTTCAATCGCTCGCCGAACGCACATTTGTTCGCCTCGACGACGTACTGCCTGGCGGAGAAGCCGGCCTGATTCACACGTTACCGAGGCCGGCGGATGCTACGATTCTCACCATGAGCCTCTCGCCGAGCGACGTTTTGGAGCTGGGGATTCCCGAGCGAATCCGGCTCGCGCAGGCGATTTGGAACAGCATCGCCGACATCCCGGAAGCAGTTGCTTTAACGGACGCGGACCGGGAGGAGCTCGACCGCCGCCTGGAGGCGTACTACCGCGATCCAACCGTTGGCCGACCCTGGCCTGACGTGAAGGCGAGGGCCTGAAAGCCGAGACTTCTCGGAAAGACCCGACACGAGACCGCTGGTTGAACCGCGCGTCCGCCCTAGCCGTAGGTTAGACGGCCCGCCGGCGCGGTCGCCGCTTCCCAGCCGCGGTCGTCGAAGCCGCCTTGACGAGCGTACGCAAGGCATCGTTGACTGCCTTGCCGGTCGGAAAAGTGCTGACCAGGTCAGGATCTATGAGGACTAGATTCGTGCCCGACGTCGCACGCCGAAAATACTTGCCGCGAACGCCTCGGCCGAGAGCCGAAAGGTCGTACTCGCCCCTGAGGTCATCCGAACGCTTCTTAGCGTGTTTCCCTGTATTCATGAGCCTCTTTTCGCGTCGCCCTCCTGGCGCTGATGATGCGGATGCGATCACGCCGGTCAAGATGGGAGACCAGAATAACTCCACCGTGAGTGGATTCGCCAACTGTGATGTACCGGTGCTCCGTTTCCGAGTGGTCGGGATCCTGGTATGTCACCGCGAGATGGTCCAGGAACACGGTCGCGGCCTCGGTAAAGGCGACACGGTGCTTCCTGAGGTTCGTGGCCGCCTTTCGCGCGTCCCACTCATAAACCACCGTCGAAGTTTATCGTCGGCCCGCGTGAATCCCTGCTAGAAGGGGTGGTCGCCTCGAATCAGAGGAGCAATCGGCAGAGCGCTCCTTGTCTCGACGACGTGCTGTCTGATCAGAGTCGTCAGGGAGTACGTTGCGGATACCCCCGCACCCGTTCGCGGTGCGCGGCGAGGCGGGACTTCACGTCCTCCATCCGGTCGCCGCCGGTGGATTCGAGGAGCGCGTCGGCGAGGACGAAAGCGAGCATCGCTTCGGCGATGACGCCGCACGCGGCGACGGCGACGACGTCGC
>JBKJVY010000313.1:0-3908 GCA_046717185.1 Thermoanaerobaculia bacterium | reverse complement strand
CCACCGCCGCCGGCTCGTGTGCCGACAGCAACGAAGCCGCCAGGAGGAGCGCGGCCACCGATGCCGTCGCAAAGGTCCGCTTCATTTCTTCTCCCCTTCCTTCTCGAGCTTCAGCGCGACGGAGTTCATGCAGTAGCGCTCCCCCGTCGGCTGCGGCCCGTCGTCGAACACGTGACCGAGGTGCGCGTCGCAGCGGCTGCACACGACCTCCGTGCGGCTCATGAACATGCTGCCGTCCTCTTCCGTGCGGACGCTCTCCCCGGAGGCCGGCTGGTAGAAACTCGGCCAGCCGCTTCCCGACTCGAACTTCGTATCGGAGCGGAAGAGGGGGTTGCCGCAGCCGGCGCACACGTACATCCCCTCCTCTTTCGACTTCTCGTACTCGCCGGTGAACGGACGCTCGGTGCCCTTCTCACGCATCACGTGGTACTGCTCGGGAGTCAGCTCGCGGCGCCACTCTTCGTCCGTCTTTTTGACTTTGTCCATGGCGGCGATTCTATCCAGTCACAACAGCGACGCCGCGAACTCGCGCACCACCGCGACCGCCTCGGCCAGGGTCTCGACTTCCGTCCGGCCGGACGACGCGCGCGGCTTGAAGGAGTGGTCGCCGTCCTCGATCCAGTGCACGCGGATTTGCGGCGAGAGCGCGTAGCCGGCGACGTCTTCGCGCGTGCCGAACGCGTCGCGCGTCCCCTGAACGATGAGCGCGGGTGTCTCGAGCGCCTCGAGGTGCTTCGTGCGGAGCTTGTCCGGACGCCCGGGCGGATGGAAGGGATACCCGAGGCAGACGAGGCCGCGCGCCCCGACCTCGTCGGCGACCATGCTCGCGATGCGGCCGCCCATCGACTTGCCGCCGATGACGACGCGGGCACCCCCGCCGAGGTTCTCGATACTCTCCTTCCACGCGTCGCGCAGCACCGGCTCGCGGTCGGGCGCGCCGCCGCGGCGCCCGGTCTCGCGCCGCGCGCGCATGTAGGGGAACTCGAAGCGCGCGACCCTCAGGTCGTCGGAGGCGAGCCCGCGCGCGACCGCGTTCATCCAGGACGTGTTCATCGGCGCGCCGGCGCCGTGCGCGAGGACGACTGTCGTGGCCGCGTCCTCCGGTCCGTCGAATAGGATCTCCGCGCCGCCGGTCCCCACGGGCGGATCTTAGCCGCGCCCGGAACGGGACTTGCTCCGAAAGGCTCGCATGACGACTTCCGAATCGAACGACGAAAACGAACCGAATCCGTTCGCCGCCCTCGGTCTCGCGGGAGAGCTCGTGACGGCGCTCGCCGAGCTCGGCTACGAAGAGCCGACGCCGATCCAGAACGCCGCCATCCCGCCGCTCCTCGCCGGACGCGACATGCTCGGCCAGGCGGCAACGGGCACCGGGAAGACCGCCGCCTTCGCCCTCCCGCTCCTCCAGCGGATCGCGAAGGGGCCGGACGGACGCGGCCGCACGTCCGCACTCGTTCTCGTGCCGACCCGGGAGCTCGCGATGCAGGTCTCCGAGGCGGTTCACCGCTACGGCAGGGTCTTCGGCGTCCACGTCGCGGCGATCTACGGCGGCGCGCCGATGGACCCGCAGATCCGAGCGCTGAAGCGCGGAGTCGAGGTCGTCGTCGGGACGCCCGGTCGTGCGCTCGACCACATCCGGCGCAAGACGCTGAAGCTCGACTCGGTGCGGTTTCTCGTCCTCGACGAGGCCGACGAGATGCTCGACATGGGCTTCGCGGAAGACCTCGAGGCGATCCTCGAAGCCACGCCGCGCGAAAAACAGACCGCGCTCTTCTCCGCGACGATGCCCGCCCGGATCGCGGCGATCGCGGAGCAGCACCTGAAGGACCCGGCGCGGGTCACGATCGCGCGGGAGCGAGCCGCGCCGGGGAAGATGCCCCGCGTCCGACAGGTCGTGTACATCGTGGCGCGCGCACAGAAGCCGGCCGCGCTGGCGCGGGTGCTCGACGTCGAAGAACCGACGTCCACGATGGTTTTCTGCCGCACGCGACTCGAGGTGGATGCGCTCACCGAGACGTTGAAGGCCCACGGCCATCGCGCCGAGGCGGTGCACGGCGGCCTGGCTCAGCGCGAGCGCGACCGGGTGATGAAGCTCTTCCGGTCGGGCAAGGCGGACATCCTCGTCGCCACCGACGTCGCCGCGCGTGGGCTCGACATCGAGCGGGTTTCGCACGTCGTCAACTACGACGTTCCCTCCGCGCCGGAGGCGTACCTCCACCGGATCGGCCGCACCGGCCGCGTCGGGCGGACGGGGGTCGCGATCACGCTCGCGGAGCCGAGGGAGCACCGGCTGCTCCGCAACATCGAGGCGTTTACGAAGCAGAAAATCGAGTCGGCGCGCGTGCCGTCGGTCGCCGACCTGCGGGCCCGGAGGCTCGAGCGGACCCGAGGGGCCGTGCGCGAGCGCATCCTCGCCGGCGAGCTGGATGACGTTCGGGTCGTCGTCGAGTCCCTCGCCGAGGAGTTCGACGTGATGGACGTCGCCGCGGCGGCGGTCAAGATGGTCCACGCCGCGACCGGGAGCGAGGCCGGCGACGAGGAGGAGATCCTGGAGCCCCCGCGACCGACCTTCCGTCCCTCGGGAGGGAAGCGCCCGTCGGGCCCCGGCGGCAAGCGGCCGTTTGGCCCCACCGGCAAGGGGTCTTTCCGGCGCGGCGGCCCGGATCGGTTCCCGCGCCCGGCGAAGCGCCGAGAGCGCTGAGGGGTCAGGCCTGAACGCGCCGAAGGCCGACGTGCTTCTTCTGCCCGGCGGCAACGTGGACGACCACATGGACGACCCGCGCGTGAAGAAGTGGGTGCAGGATTCGGCGAAGGACGCTGAGATCGTGCTATCGGTCTGCAACGGCGCGTTCTTCCTCGGTCGTGCCGGGCTTCTCGACGGGCTCGAGGCGACGACGTTCGCCGGGATGATCGGCGACCTTCAGACCGCCGCGCCGAAAGCGCGCGTCGTGCGCGCCCGGCGAGAAGGGGAAGCTCCGGGTGAGCGCCCGGATCGTTCGAGGAGGAGGGGCGGTCAGCTCGAAGTAGGGGAACCGGTGTTGCCGACCGCGACCACGACCTTGCCCTGGGTCTTGCGGCTCGCGAGCGCCCGGTGCGCGTCGGGCAGCCGCTCGAACTCGAACCGCGGTCCGACGATCGGGCGCACGCGGCCGGCCTTCCAGTCGAGAAAGATCTCGTTCGCGGCCGCGCGAAGCTCGCCCAGCCGGTTCGGGAGCAGAGAGAGGTTGAACCCGATGAGGCTCCGGCACGACGACACGAACGAGTACGGCGAGACGAGCCCCATCGCGGACAGCTCCCGCAGCGCCTGGAGCTTCGCGACCCCCTTTTTTCCCGACGCGGCCGCGAACCCGTAGAGGACGTAACGCCCGCCCCGGGCGAGCCGGGACCAGAGGGCCCGGAACGTGGCGCCGCCGATGGCGTCGAACACGACGTCCGCCCGCTCGTCTCCGAGGAGGTCGGTGCGCCGCGCCGCCGCATAGAGGCCGGCCCGCTCGGCGCCCAGCTCTCGGCAGAGCGCGATCTTCTGCTCCGATCCGACGAGCGCGACGGTCTTCGCGGGCAGCCGCGCGAGAAGCTGCAGCAGCGCCGTCCCCACACCGCCCGCCGCCGCCGTCACGACGACCGTCTCCCCCGGCCGCACCCGGGCTTCCGCGATCGCGTATCGCGCCGTCAGGAACGCGACCGGCATAGCGGCCGCCTCGACGAGGTCCACGCCGTCCGGAAGCGGGAAGACGTTCGACTCACGACAGACGACGCGCTCCGCGTAGCCGCCGAAGATCGGGACCGCAACGACCGGCGAGCCGGGCGCGATCGCCGTCACCCCGGCGCCCACCGACAGGACGACGCCCGAGATCTCCATCCCCGGCACGAAGGGAGGCTTCGGCGTGTTCGGATAGACGCCCGCGCGC
>JBKJVY010000312.1:0-23830 GCA_046717185.1 Thermoanaerobaculia bacterium | reverse complement strand
GCGACGGCTTCCGGTGCGGGGCCGCCCTCGGAGCGGCGCGCGCGGACGGAGCTGTCCGGGGTGAGGAGCCGCGCGACGTCGTCCCCCGCCTCGGGGCAGCAGCTCTCGAGGACGCCCGGCGGCAGCTCCGAGATCGCGACGCCGCGGCGGTCGGCTTCCCGGACCGCGAGCCCAACCTGCTCGTGCGCCGTGCGGAAGGGGACGCCCTTTCGGACGAGATGGTCGGCAAGATCGGTAGCGGTTGCGTGCCCGGCGACCAGCGCACCGGCGAGCCGCTCACGATCGAACGTGAGCCCGCCGAAGATGTGCCGGGACGCGTCGAGGCAGCCGCACACGGTCTCGAGCGCGTCGAAGAGCGCCTCCTTGTCCTCCTGGAGGTCGCTGTCGTAGGAGAGCGGCGTCCCTTTCAGGACGACGAGGAGCGTGGTCAGGTCTCCGATCACCCTTCCCGCCTTCCCCCTTACGAGCTCCGCCGGCTCCGGGTTCTTCTTCTGCGGCATGAGGCTCGAGCCCTTGGACACGGCGTCCGAAAGCGAAACGAAACCGAACTCGGAAGAGCTCCAAAGCACGACTTCCTCGGCCCACCGCGAGAGGTGGACGCTCGTGAGCGCGCATGCGAACGCCGCCTCGACCGCGTAGTCGCGGTCCGCGACCGCGTGGATGCTGTTGACGAAGACTTCCTCGAAGCCGAGGAGGTGCGCCGACCGGCGAGGCTGGATCGGGTGCGGCGAGCCGGCGAGCGCCCCTGCGCCGAGCGGCGACACGCCGGCGGAGCGGTGAGCGCTCTCGAACCGGCGGCGGTCGGCGGCGAGCGACCAGAAGTGCGCGAGCAGGTGGTGCGCGAGCGACACGGGCTGTCCTCGCTGGAGGTGCGTGTAGCCGGGCATCCACGTCTCGCGGTGCTCCCGCGCCGCCGCGAGCCACGCTTCTTCGAGGGAGACGAGCACCTCGACTGCCCGTTCGAGCCCCTCCCGTACGAAGAGCCTCAACGCGGTCGACGTCTGGTCGTTCCGGCTCCGCGCGGTCGCGAGCCGCCCCGCGTTCTCTCCGATACGCTCCGCGAGCTTCCGCTCGATCCAGGAGTGCACGTCCTCGTCGTCGCCTTCGACGGTCAGCCGGCCCGATTCGACGTCGGCGAGCAGAGCGGACAACCCGACGAGGATCGCCGCTCCGTCTTCGGGCAAAAGGATGCCGGTCTCCCGCAGCATTCGCGCGTGGGCAAGGCTTCCGAGCAGGTCGTGCCGCGCGAGCCGCCGGTCGAAGGAGAACGACGACGTGAAGCGGTGGATCTCCGGATCGAGCGGGCCGTCGAAGCGGCCGCCCCAGAGCTTCGCGGGGGTGTCGGATTTCGCCACGCTCACTCGCTCACGACGGGAAGGGGCTCGGACGCCTCGGACGCCTGCGTCTCTCTGCGTACGGCCGCGACGACGCGGGTCGGCAGCGCCCAGAGGTTGTTGAAGCCCTCCGCATCCTTTTGGTCGTAGACGCCGTCCTCGCCAAACGTCGCGAGGTCGTGCCGGTAGAGGGAGTACGGGGACGAGCGCGCCACCGCCATGCAATACCCTTTGAAGAGTTTCAGCCGGACGGTCCCGCTCACCCAGCGATGCGACTCTTCGAGGAACGCGTCGAAGGCGGCGCGAAGCGGCGAGTACCACAGGCCGTAGTAGACGAGCTCGGCGTAGCGCGGCGAGATCGTCTCGCGGAAGTGGTGCGTTTCGCGATCGAGCGTGAGGGACTCGAGGTCGCGCAGCGCCGCCGAGAGGACGGTGCCGGCCGGTGTCTCGTAGACGCCGCGGCTCTTCATCCCGACGAGGCGGTTCTCAACGAGGTCGATCCTCCCGACGCCGTGGGCGCCCGCGAGACCGTTCAACGCGGCGACGAGCTCGGCGGGCTTCAACCGCTCGCCGTTCAGAGCAACGGGGAGCCCGCGCTCGAACTCGATCTCGACGAACGCCGGCTCGTCCGGCGCCTTCGCCGGATCCGTCGTGAGCTGGAACATGTCTTCGAGAGGCGCGACCGCGGGATCCTCGAGGATCCCTCCCTCGTAGGAGGTGTGCCAGAGGTTCTGGTCGATCGAGTACGGTTTCGCGGCGGTGACCGGAACCGGGATTCCGTGCCGCGCCGCGTAAGCGATCTCGTCCTCCCGCGACTTGAGCGACCATTCGCGCCACGGCGCGATGATCGGGAGCTCCGGCGCGAGCGCGCGGTAGGCAAGCTCGAATCGGACCTGGTCGTTGCCCTTGCCCGTGCAGCCGTGGGCGAGAGCGTCGCACCCGGTCTCGAGGGCGACCTCGACCTGGACGCGCGCGATCAGAGGGCGAGCGAGCGCCGTTCCCAGGAGGTAGCGGCCCTCGTAGACCGCCGCGGCGCGCAGGGCGGGAAAGACATAGTCGGAGATGAAGGCTTCCCGCACGTCCACGGTGCGGCACAGGATGGCGCCGGATGCAATCGCCTTCTTCTCGACCGCGGCGAAGTCCTCGACCTGACCGACGTTGGCGACGACCGCCACGACCTGGCAGCCATACGTCTCCCGGAGCCAGGGAATGATGACGGAGGTATCGAGTCCTCCGGAATATGCGAGCGCGACCTTGCGAACTTTCACGGGATCTCCTTCGAGTAGCTATCAGCTATCAGTTGCGGCAACCGTTTCGGGAACGGCTGCCGAGGCGAGGACGTCGTCCAGGATCCGGAGGGCGCTATCCACGTCGGCGGCCGACACGACGAGCGGCGGCGCGAACCGCAGGGTCTTCGGGCGCACGGCGTTGACGAGAAGGCCGCGCGCGAGGCACGCCTCGACGATCGGGGCGGCCTCCATCTCGAGGTCCGCGCCGACGAGAAGCCCGGCCGCGCGAATCGAGCGGATCACCGGGTGTCTTTCGCGCAGTCCTTCCAGTCCGGCGGCGAGCCGTTCGCCCATCTCCGCGGCGTTCTCGACCAGGCGCTCGGATTCGATTGCGTCGAGGACCGCGCACACGGCCGCCGCGGCGAGCGCATTGCCCCCGAACGTCGAGCCGTGGTCGCCGGGGACGAAGTGCGCCGCAGCCTCCTCCGTCGCAAGCATGACTCCGGCGGGGACGCCGCCGGCGACGCCCTTGGCGAGCGTCACGATGTCCGGGCGGACCCCGGCGTGCTCGAATGCGAACATTCGGCCGGTGCGTCCGATCCCGGTCTGAACCTCGTCGAAAACGAGGAGGAGTCGGTGCACGTCAGAGAGCGCGCGCAACCCGGGGAGGTAAGCGGGGGAAGGGAGGAGCACTCCTGCCTCCCCCTGCACGGGCTCGACGAGGATCGCGGCGGTCGACTCCGTTACGGCGCCCTGCATCGCCTCGAGGTCGTCGAAGGGGACGAAGCGGAACCCGGCGGGCAGCGGCTCGAAGCCGATTCGATAACGCGGGTTTCCGGTCGCCGCGAGGGTGCCGAGCGTGCGGCCGTGGAACGAGTTGTCCGTGACGAGGATTTCATGGCAGTCCGGTCCCTTTACCGCCTTCGCACGCTTTCGCACGAGCTTGATAGCGGCTTCATTCGCCTCCGCGCCGCTGTTGCAGAAAAACGCGCGGTCCAGGCCGGCCAGAGCGACCAACCGGCGCGCCGCCTCGACCTGCTCCGGAATCTGGTAGAGGTTCGAGACGTGAATGTAGCGCGCGGCCTGATCCGACAGCGCCCGCACGAGCGCCGGATGGGCGTGGCCGAGGGAGGAGACGGCGATCCCGCCGATGAAGTCGAGGTACTCGCGGCCTTCGAGGTCGTAGAGCCGCACGCCGCGGCCGTGCGAGAAGGCGACCGGCGCCCGCCTGTAGTTGCGGAAGAGCACGCGATCCGCCTCGCGGACGACCGCCGCCGTGCCGCCCAGACCGGCTTTCGCACTCATCGCGGCGACGCGAGAGCCAGCGGCTCGGGAGCGATGGGATGGATCATCGTTCCGATGCCGGATCGCGTGAAGAGCTCCAGGAGGACGGAGTGGGGCGTCGCGGCGCCGACGATGTGAGCGGACGGAACGCCCCCTTCCACTGCGGCGAGCGCGGCGGAGACTTTCGGGATCATGCCGCGGGAGACGACGTCTCCGCTCACGAGCAGGCGCGCTTCCTCCGGGGAGAGCTCGGAGAGTAGCTCCCGGCCGCCGTCGATCTCGCGGTAAATGCCGGCGACGTCGGTCAGGAGAACGAGCTTGTCCGCGCGCACCGCGATCGCGAGCGCCGCCGCGGCGGTGTCGGCGTTGACGTTGTAGGCGTGGCCGTCCGGTCCGACGCCGATGGAGGCGATCACCGGAACGAATCCCTCTTCGAGGAGCACTTCAACGATTCGCGGCTCGACGCGGTCGACTTCGCCGACGAAGCCGAGCTCGGAAGCGCGCTCGTGCGGCCGCGCGTGCAGCACCCGGGCGTCCTTGCCCGAGACGCCGACCGCCCGACCGCCCGCCCGGGCGATCAGGTGGACGAGCCTCTTGTTCACCGTTCCCCCGAGCACGCGCTCGACGATGTCCATCGTTTCCTCATCGGTCACGCGCAGGCCATCGACGAAGCGGGAGCTCTTCCCCGCGGTCTCGATCTCCCGCGTGATCTCGGGACCGCCCCCGTGGACGAGAATCGGGCGAACCCCGGCTTGCTGGAGAAGAACGAGATCCTCCGGGACCGTTCCCGTGTCGGCGGAATCGACCGCGCTGCCTCCAAACTTGACGACGACGGTTTTGCCGCGCCAGGCCGCAACGTACCGGAGCGCCTGCGCGAGCGAGGACCCGATCGCGTCGGGGTTCGCCGACATTCCGTGGGTGGTTCCGCTCATGTCGTATAGCTCCCGTTGATTCGCACGTACTCTTCGGAGAGGTCGCACGTCCAGACGCGGGCGGCGCCGCTTCCGATCCCGAGCCGGATCTTCACCGTGATTTCCTTCTCTTCGAGTGCGGCCGCGGCAGCGTCCCAGACTCCGGGCACGCCGAGACCGCCGCGGACGACCTCGAGGTCGCCGAAGAGAACGTCGGTTTTCTCCTCCGCCATCTCGACGCCCGAGCGCCCGAGCGCTGCGAGGATCCTTCCCCAGTTGGGCTCGCCGCCGTGGAGCGCCGTCTTGACGAGGAGCGAGTTGGCGACCGTCATCGCCGCCTGGTGCGCCTCCACGTCGGACACGGCTCCGGACACCTCGATCGCGATGAGCCGGGTCGCGCCCTCTCCGTCGCGAACGATCATCTTCGCGAGCTCCGAGGCGACGACCGTCAGTCCGGCCGTGAAACGCGTCAGCTCCGAGCCGTTCGTGATCGGCGAGCCTCCGGCCCGGCCGTTCGCGAGAAGGAGTACGGTGTCGTTCGTGCTCGTGTCGCCGTCGACGGTGATCGAGTTGAAGGAGACCGCCATCGCGCGCCCGAGCGCGAGGCGCAGGACGGCCGGAGGGAGCGCGGCGTCGGTCGTCAAGAAGCAGAGCGTCGTGGCCATGTTCGGGTGAATCATTCCCGCGCCCTTCGCCATGCCGCCGATCGTCACGGGGACCCCCCCGATCTCGAGCCGGACGGCAGCCGTCTTGGCGAACCGATCGGTCGTGCGGATCGCTTCGGCGGCGGCCGTCCCCTCCGGAGCGAGAGCCCGCGCGACACGCGGAATCCCGCCGCGAATCGCTTCCATGGGAAGCGGCACACCGATCACGCCCGTCGAGGCGACGAGCACAAGGTCGGGATCGAGGTCGAGCGCCGCGCCGGTCAGCCGTGCCATCTCGTCCGCGTCGGCGAGGCCCGGCTTGCCAGTGCATGCGTTCGCGTTGCCGCTGTTGACGACGACGGCCTGCGCCCGGCCGCGCGCCACGGCGGCCTGGGTGTAACGGACCGGTGCGGCCTTCACCTTGTTGGTGGTGAAGACCCCGGCAACGGACGCGGGAACGTCCGAGACGAGCAGCGCGAGGTCCGGTTTTTCGCGCTTGATCCCGCAGTGGAGTCCGGCCGCCCGAAAGCCCATCGGGCTCGCCGCGTTGCCGGCGACGAGAGGAATCGTCTCGTCTTCGGTGATCGTGTCGATCATGGTCATCATCCCTTCCTCTTCACGGATACATTGCCGGCGCCCAGAGCCCTTCGGTCTCCGAAAAGCCGAACATCAGGTTCATGTTCTGGATGGCCTGGCCCGCCGCCCCCTTCACGAGGTTGTCGATCGCCGCGACGGCCACGGCGAGGCGGCGCTCCGGATCGACCCGGACCGCGATGTCGCAGAAGTTCGAGCCGAGCGTCGCCTTCGTCTGCGGAAGCTCGGTTTCGAGGACCCGCACGAACGGCTCGTCCCGGTACGCATCGCGGTAGAGAGAAAAAAGCTTCTCCGCGGAAAGCTCGCCGGAGAGCGGCGCGTAACAGGTCGCGAGAATTCCGCGCGTCATGGGTGCGAGGTGTGGCGCGAAATAGACCGACACCGGATTCCCGGCCAGGGCGAGCGTCTGCTCCATCTCCGGCCCGTGCCGGTGCTCGCCGAGCTTGTACGGCCGGACGTTCTCGTTGACCTCGGAGAAGTGCGTCGCGGCAGAAGGGTTGCGGCCCGCGCCGGAGACGCCCGATTTTGCGTCGACGATCACCGGACCCTTTACGAGACCGGTCGCGACGAGCGGCAGGAGGGCTAGCGCCGCCGCGGTGGGGTAGCAGCCGGGGTTTGCGACCAGCCGCGCCGACCGCACCGCCTCGCGGTTCGCCTCGGGCAGGCCGTAGACCGCTTCCCCGAGGAGGCCCGCTGCCCCGTGCTCGGAGCCGTACCAGCGAAGGTAGGAGGCCGGCTCCTTGAGGCGGAAGTCCGCTCCGAGATCGATGACCCTCACGCCCGCATCGAGCAGCGTCGGGGCCGCCTCGATCGCCGCGCCGTGAGGGAGCGCGATGAAGACGACGTCCGAATCGGAAGCCATGTCCCGCCAGCTCGTGCCGTTCAGCGTTTGCGTCGTGAAGCCCCGCAGGTTCGGGAAGACGTCGGCGAGCGGCCGCCCCTGTTCCCGGAAGGCGGTCAGGTGCGCGAGCTCGACGCGCGGATGCCCCCAGAGCCAGCGCACGAGCTCCCCTCCGGCGTACCCTGACGCCCCCGCAACGCTTACCCGCAGCCGGTCCATTTGCATATTTATACATACAGACGGATTTATTTGCAAGGGTGTCCGGAGCCGGGAGCGCACGCCAGAACCGACACGTTTCCTTTACAGAAAGTGTCAGGTGGAGACCTGACCCCCTAAGCCCCTTCGGGCTCGATCGACGGGACGCCCGCGGGCGCGACCGAGAGTAGGCGTTCCTGCGCCGCGAGGGTGATCCCGAGAGTAACGAGGTCGTCCTCCGCCTGATCGGTCAGCCCCGTGAAGGGCGCTTCGGTCAGGGCCTGGAGGTAGGGGAGAGCGGGAAGACCGGAGTCGCGCAGAGCCTCGAGGAGTTGGCGCGTCCGGAACCCGTCGAACCAACCATGCAACCGGGCAAGCTGCGTCCGCTCATCCGCCGGCACGCGAATCGCGTCGCGCACCGCCGCGAATGCGTCCATCTCGCGGAGAGCGTCTTCAAGGAGGTCGGCGCGGAAGAAGGGGTTGCCGAGAGGCAGGGTGTCCAGAGCGGCGGAGACGTCGGCGCCCCGCCTCGCGACGGCGCCGAGCACGCGCAGCCACGCGGCCAGGTGAGCGAAGACGAGCGGATGGTGGAGGCGGAACGAGTCGGCCGCGCCGCGCTGGCCAACGATCGCGGAGAGGGCCTGTCCGGTCGAGATCGGCACGCGCGTCGAGATCCGGCCGTCGAGGCCGACCGGTGCGCCCCCGAGTCGCTCGATCCGACCGATCTTCGCGAGCGCGTTTAATATCGTCACGTCCTCGATCGCGTTCGTCATCGGGAAGCCGCCGACCGCGGCGTACGCGGAAGCGAGGATCGCGAGACACGAGCCCATGTTCTGGTAGGCATAGGGCGATCCCGCCCACGCGAGGCCGAGCGTGTCGTAGCGCAGCGACATTTCGTAGAGGCGCCCGGCGCGGGCGAGCTCCTCGTCGTCTCCGAAGAGGTGCTCGAAGAAGTAGAGCGCCGCGGCCGTTCTTGCCGGTTCCACCGCGGCGATCTGCTCGAAGTAGTCGGCCGGCAGGCGCGTGTCGGCGTCCGTCGCGTGGATCCACGGCGAAGCGATGCGGCCGGCCGCGTGGAGCGCGAGGACGACGTCGCATCCGATCTTCCGCGCGAGGCCGACGCCCTGGCCTGCGGGGAGGTAGCGACCGGGAGCCGCGCGGTCGATCACGAGGAGCTTTCCACGGGGATGGGCGGAAAGGTGGACGTCGGGGTCGGGCGAGATCTTCTTCGGCGATCCGAGCGACGCGAGCTTCGTCCGCGCGGCCGCGTTCGCGCGGTGCACGGAGGCCGGGGAGTCGTCGCGCGCATTCAGGACGACGACGATGAGCACGTCGCCCTCCCGGCCGGCGGGAACCGATGCGAGCGTGTCGAAAAGGGTCTCGTTCTCGCCGTAGGCGGGTATCTCGAGCGCGTGGCCGAAAGTCCCGGCAAGGCGGCCGGCGAGGGTCGCCTCGGGTTCCGCGCCGGCGGCCAGATACCCGGCGATCGTCTCGTTCATGAATTGCGGAGGACTTAGGGCGTAGGACTTCGGACTCTTCTCAGCCCCCGCTGACCGCGGGCAGGATCGCGATCTCGCACCCCTCGGGGAGCGGGGTCGCGAGGCCGTCTCCGAAGCGCACGCAGTCCTCGCCGACGAAGAGGTTGACGTGCGGGCGGACTTCGCCTCGCTCATCGAGTACCCGCCGGACGACTCCGGGAAACGCGTCTCCGAGCGCGCGGAGCGCTTCACCGAGCGTCCGCGGCGAGCCGGCGACCTCGACGTGCGATCGGCCGCCGGCGAAGTCGCGCAGCGGTCCCGGCACGAGGAACCGCACCGGCATCAGGCGGCTTTCCGGCGGCGGGCACCGCGGCGCGCGGGCAACGCCTGCCGCGGCCGGCGAGCGCGTGACCTCACGCGGATGGTCACGGCGCGCACGCAGGTGATCTGCGGAAGGTTCTCCGAGACCGCGGACCAGCTCTCCCCCTCGTCGCGCGAGGCATAGAGCCAGCCGTTCCGGGTACCGAAGTACACACCCGCCGGGTCCTCGCCGTCGGTCGCGAGAGAGTCTCGCAGAACCGTGTCGAAGGAGTCTTTCTGCGGAAGCCCCCGCGAGAGGGGTTTCCACGAGCGGGCCCCGTCGCGGGTCCGGTAGACCCGGAGCTTCCCGTCGGGAGGACAGCGGAACTCGTCGGACTCGAGCGGCACGATGTAGACGATTTCGGGATCTCGCGGGTGCACCGCCATCGCGAACCCGAAGTCGGACGGGACGCCCTTCGCGGCCGCCTTCCAGGAGTCGCCGCCGTCGTCGGAGCGGTAGAGGCCGAAGTGATGCTGGAGGAAGAGCTGCTCGGGCTTCGAGGGGTGGCGGACGAACTTGTGCACGCACTGGCCGAACTCCGGCGTCTTCTCCTTCAAAAAGGACGCCTTGATCCCGCGATTCCGCGCCTGCCAAATCGTTCCGCCGTCGTCGCTCCGGTACACCCCGCCGGTGGAGGTCGCGATCGTGAGCCGACCCGAACCCTCCGGACCGGTGACGATCGTGTGGAGACAGAGGCCGCCGCCGCCCGGCATCCAGAGCGGGCGATGGGGGTGGTTCCACAACCCCTCGTTCAGCGTCCACGTCTTTCCCGCGTCGCGCGACTCGAAGAGAGCGGAGGGCTCGACCCCGCAGAAGAGCCGGTCCGGCTCGTCGTCCCCGCCGGGGGTGATCTGCCAGACGTGCGTGAGAGAGGCGCCCGTCCCCTCGGGAAAGGAGATCCGCGGCGTCTCCGGACGGCTCCACGACTTCCCGAAGTCGTCGCTCGAGGAGAGCTCCGCGCCCCAGTGGAAGCTCTTCGGCGCCGCCCAGATGCGGCGCCGGCCGGCGCGGCCGTCGTACGCCATCGCGTAAACGGATCGTCCGGGGAAGTGCGGCCCGCTCTTTTCCCAGCGCCGCCGCGAGCGATCGGAGCGGAAGAGGAAGGCGCCCTTCGCCGTGCCGACCAGGAGCAGTATGTCTCCGTCACGAACGGAGAGTCGCGGCGCTGTCATCGCCGAAATCCTACTTCGTCCAGGCGCGAAAAAGCGCCTCGACTTTGCTCTCCAGCTCCTCGAGCGAGCCGTCGTTGACGATGACGTCGGTCGCTCGCGATCGCGCGTCTTCCGCCGAGATCTGCCCCGCCATCCGGCGGCGCGCGTCGGCGGCGTCCCGGCCCTTCCGGGACCAGCGCCGGAGGCGCTCGTCGTCCGGCGCGACGACGAGAAGGACCCGGTCGTAGCGGTCCTCCGAACCCGCCTCCAGGAGCTGGGACGCCTCGGCGACGGCGATCGGGAAGCCGCTCTTCTCGGCCTCCACGAAGCGTTGCTCGATCTCGTCGCGAACGACCGGGTGGATCCGGGATTCGAGGGCTCGGCACGCGGCCGGATCGTCGAAGACGACCGCGGCGATGCGCGCGCGGTCGACCGCGCCGCGCTCGTCCTCCACCGCGCTGCCGAAGAGCTCCCTCGCGATGGCCTCTCCCGCGCCTCCCGGCTCGTAGAGCTCGGCGACGATCCGATCCGCGTCGAAGACCGCGGCGCCGAGCCGGGCGAGGATCGAAGCGACTGTCGATTTGCCGGAAGCGAGGCCGCCGGTCAGCCCGACGCGGAGCACGGGCCGTTCAGGAGACCGGCGGGATCGAGCGCACCACTTCCCCCGCCTTCATAACGAAGTCGATTCGGGAGAGGACGCCGACGTCTTTGAGCGGATCTCCGGGGACCGCGACGAGGTCCGCGAATGCCCCGGGCTCGATCACCCCCGCCTTTCCGGCGAGGCCGAGGAGCTCCGCGGCGACCGTCGTCGCGCTTCGGATCGCCTCGATCGGAGACATGCCGAGCCGCACTTCGTGCTCGAACTCCTGCGCCTGCGGGATCTCGGTCCAGGGAAAGCCCCCGGCGTCGGTTCCGAACGCGATTTTCACTCCCGCCTTCCGGCAGTTCTCGAACGAGCGCGCCCGGATCTTCGGCAGCTCCCCCCAGATCGCGCGGCCCTCGCGCGCCCGCGGCAGGGCGACGTACTCCATGACGGTCAGCGTCGGGGAGAGAAAAATCCCTTTTGCCGCCATCTCGCGCGCGCGTTCCGGCCGGATCGAGGTGCCGTGCTCGATCGAGTCCACTCCGGCCTCGATCGCGATCCGCGTCCCGGTGTCGGAGGTCGCGTGCGCCGCAACCTTCACGCCGCGGCCGTGCGCTTCGGAGACGACCGCCGCGAGCTCCTCGCGCGTCCAGTTGGGCGGGGAGTCGACGTATCCGTCGGCAGTCACGCGGAGCCCGCCGGTGTTCGCGTACACCTTTACCCAGTCGGTGCCGTACGAGAGCTGCTCGCGAACGGCGCGGCGGCAGCCGTCGGCGCCGTCACAGATCTGGACGCCGCTCGGGAACCTCCAGTCGGGACGGAAGCGCAGGATCGGATAGCTGCCGGTCGTCGAGAGCGCGGGTCCCGCGACGAAGAGACGCGGGCCGGGGATCACGCCCTCGTTGACCGCTTCCTTCAGAGCCACGTCGTCGTACGAAGCGCCTTCGGTTTCGAGGTCGCGCATCGTCGTGAAGCCGTGCTCGAGGGCGATCTTTAGAGCGCGCACCGCCCGCGCAACCCGGTGTGCGGGGTACTCCTTCAGGATCTGGTGTTCGTACTCCGCCTGCGTCGCGTCTCCCTGGAGGAGGACGTGGGTGTGCGCGTCGATCAACCCGGGAAGGAGCGTGCGGTCACCGACGTCGATGACGCGCGCGCCGGCGGGTACCTGCGTCCCGACGCTCTCGATGAGACCGCCGCGAACGACGACGACCGGCCGCTCGACGTACCGGCCGGAGCGGACGTCGAGCAATCGGGCGGCCTTGATCGCGATCGGGCCAGAGTCAGGGGCGGCTCCGGCGAGGGAGGCGTAGAGCGCCGTAAAGGCGGCGAGAGTGAACGCCCTTTTCACTTGCGCCGGGATCTTAACCGAGCGCGCAGGCGAGTCGCCTAGGACTTCTCCAGGTGGGCTCGTCCGCGCTCGTAGCCTCGCCGGAAGGCGTCGTGACCGAAGACCTGTGGATATAGATCCCGCAGGTCACCGGAGGCCCGTTCGTAGTCGCGGTCGCGGAACCGCGCCCGCGTCGCGGCCTCGAAGCCCTGCCGGTACGCCGGCTCCGCCGCGGAGAAGTCGGCGCCCTCCCGCTCGTACTCCGCCTGCTCCACGTCCCGGATCCCGACCCACCAGCTCTCGCGCGCCGCGTCGAGGCTGCTAGCGCCCTCGGCCGCGAGCACCGCCCGGGCCCGATCCGCCTCGCCCTCCTCTACGAGGGCAAAGACCAACGAACGGCCGCTTCGGAGGGCGTGCTCGTAGACGTAGAGCTCGTCCTTCGGGAGCCCGCGCGAGAGTTTTTCCTCGAGCGCGCCGCCGGCCGCGGCGCCGCCGACGACGCCTCCCGCTCCGAGCAGCGCGGCGCCCAGGAGCTCCGCGGCGGCGATTGCTCCGAAGCCGGGAACGAGGAGGCTCGCCGCGAGGGCGCCCAGGCCCATTCCGGTCGTCGCGCCGAAGACGCCTCCCACGACGCCGCCGACCGCTTTCCCCATCCCGGGCTGCTCGGTCTCGCTCGTCGGGACTTGGGAGTGGATCTCCCCCTCACGACTCTCCGGGGTCAGCACACTCAGGCGCTCCGTCGGGATTCCTGCCCGCGAGACGGCCCCGGCAGCGCTCCGGGCTCGATCCGCCGATTCGAAGAGCCCGACGACAGCCTGCACTAGATCTCGGCCTCCGCCGGATCCCACTCTTCCCGGCCGCGCTCCGCATCGGTGCGCAGCCCGCGCGCCCCCTGAAGGGCGGGCACATCGTCTGCGTTCGTGTGCATTTCGAGGCGGTTCAGGACGTCTTCCACTCCTTCGACGCCGCGCACGGCGGAAATGAGGTCGTCCACCTCGCTCGCGAGAACGGCCCCGGAGAGGGTGACGACGCCGGCCATGGACAACACTTCGATCGCGCCGGGAGTCAAAACGACGCGGCCGATCTCGGCGCGGACGCGCTCTTCGAGAACCGGGTCGGAGACCTCTTCCGTGCGGGCGAGGCTCCTCACCTCGGCGGCGACGCCCTTCGCCCGGTTCTTCCAGTCGCGCGAGCGCGCGCCGAGCGAGCCACCCGCCTTCTTCGACGCGCTGACCGCCTTGTCGCGAACGATTGCGCGCCGGCGCTTCCCCCGCTCCGGATCGAGAACGTACATGAGCGCCGCGCCGAGGCCGAGACCGCCGAGCAGCATCGCTCCGGCGCGGATGGTTGAATCGTCTTTTGGAAAGAATTTCATCGGGTTTCCTCCACCAGAAAGAGCTCGATTAACTGCCCGATCGGAGCTTTGCCGAGTCGGTTTGAGACCGATGAATCGAGCAAGAAGCAGGCCAGATGTAGTGCGCCGAGAGTTTTCACAGGAAGTAAAAAAGCGCCCATCCGAGCGCACCGAAGAACTCGCCGGAGAAGAGCGGAGCAGTCGTCATTCTTTCTCTCCTTCGATTTCGTCGATCAGGCGGCGGATTCGATCGAGCTCCTCCGCGGTCGCCGGACGCGAGGAGAGCGCCTGCATCACGAGACGGGACGCGGATCCTCCGAAGGCGCGGTCGACGAGATCACCGACCATCTGCTGCTCCGTGTGCTCGCGCGGGAGGCGCGGAGCATAGCGGTGCGCCCTCTGGCTCTCGTCGCGCTCGACGATTCCCTTCTCCGTCATGATCTGGAGAAGCTTCAGGACCGTCGTGTAGCCGGTCGGGCGGCGCTCTTCGAGCACCTGTTGAACCTCTCGCACGGAAGACGGACCGAGATCCCAGAGCACGCCGAGGATCTCGAGCTCGGACGGTGTGGGTCGGGGCGGGTCGTTTTCCACTGTCGAAATCGGATACGCAAGCCTATTACGAAGGTTTTCGTATGCGCCCAAAAAATTCCTGGCGGCCCAGTCGGAAGGACTTCCGGATCTCCCGAATAAAAGAAGGAAGAACGAGCTAAAGTCCTAAATGTTTATGCACCAAGACTGATTGCCCAGAAGAAAGTCAAGTCGATCTCCGGGAGAGCCCTCGAAAGGCGGTTCACCTTTCAGGAAGATCCGAGCCCCGGCAGTGCCGCGCAGACGCACTTCGTTCCCGTCGATCCGGAGGATGGCCGCTTCTCGCAGCCCGACGACGGGCGTGTCGTTCTCCTCGTGAAACTGGGCGATCCGCTCCTCCCGCGTCTCGCCCTGGTGCGTCGAGGTCGGGTCGGGATCGAGGTAGTGCGGATTCAGGTTGAAGGGCACGAGCCCGAGCGCGGTGAGGCTCGGTGGCTCGACGATCGGCATGTCGTTGGTCGTTCGAATCGTCGCGCCGGCGACGTTCGAGCCGGCGCTCGATCCGACGTACGGCATGCCCTCGGAGACGCGACGGCGCAGTGGATCCATCACGTCGAGCTCGTAGAGCGACTGGAGGAGCCGAAAGGTGTTGCCTCCGCCCGCGAAGATGGCTTCCGCGGCCTCGACGGCGCGGGCCGGCTCCGCCGCGCCGTGGGCGGACGACACCTCGAACCCCATTCGGCCGAGCCGCTCGCGCACCTTTTCCGCGTATGCGTCCCGGTCGCGAAGGGCCCAGGGCAGGAAGAGGACTCGCCGGACGGCTCCCAAAAAGTCACGGATCTCGTTCTCGGCGTGGTCGAGAAAGCCGGTTGGATGACAGGTCGAGCTGCTCACGAGGAGGATGCGCCGGCTCACTCGCCCGTCCGCCCCTCTCCGCGGCGAAGCGCCGCCGCAGCGACCGTGTTCGCGAGCAGGACGGCGACGGTGAGAGGGCCGACCCCTCCGGGCACCGGCGTGAGCCGGCCGGCCACTCGCGAGACGTCATCGAAGTCGACGTCTCCGACGATCGCGCGGCCCTTTTCCACGATCTCACGTCGGACGCGATCGGAGCGACGCAGGTTCTCGGGCGCCCGATCGATCGAGTCGAGCCGCGTGATCCCGACGTCGACAACCGTCGCCCCTTCGCGCACGTGCCGGGCGGTGACGAACCCGGGCCGCCCGATCGCGGCCACGAGGAGGTCCGCTTCGCGGCAGACGCGGACGAGGTCGTGGGTTCGCGAGTGACAGACCGTGACCGTCGCGTCGCGCGCGGTCAGAAGCGCCGCCAGGGGGCGCCCGACGAGGCCACTTCTACCGAGAATCACGGCCCGGGCGCCGGCGAGGGGCACCTCGTAGTGCTCGAGCATCGCAAGAATCCCCGCGGGCGTGCAGGGAACGAACCGGGGCCGGCCCTGGTGGAGGAGGCCCACGTTCTCGGGGTGGAGCCCGTCCACGTCCTTTCTCGGGTCGATGGCGTTGAGCACGGCGAAGGCGTCGTGTCCCGGCTCGAGCGGGAGCTGAACGAGAATTCCGTCGACGCTGTCGTCGGCGTTCGAACGGCGGACGGCTGCCAGGAGGGTTTCCGGAGAGGCGCCGGAGGGGAGCCGGACCGTCCGGGCGCGAATGCCCGTTTCGCGCGCGGCAGCTGACTTCGAGGCGACGTACGCCTCCGAGGCCGGATCGTTGCCGAGGAGCAGAACCGTAAGCGTTGGCGGGGGAGAGAAGCGGGAAGCGGCCGCCCGGGCCTCCTGCCGGACCCTCCGGGCGACGGGAGCGCCGGCGAGCAAGATCACGCCGCAGACGGTATCAGGAGGCCGTCCGGACCGGCCCCCCGCGTCCCCGGCCCGGGCGATTGACAGGCCGGGCCCGCTTGCGTATTCTTACGCGCCCCTTGAGAGGGCAATCCGTCCCCGACGCGCGGCCCCCTGGCCTCGCGCGTCCCGATTGATATTTATTCGCGGGGTTTTGATGGGCTCGTCTACGCCTATGGTTTCGGCAAAGGATATCCGGCACGAGTGGTACGTCGTGGATGCGGCGAACCAGGTGCTCGGACGTCTCGCCACGCGCATCGCGCGGGTGCTCTCCGGCAAGCACCGGCCCGGTTACGTTCCCTTCCTCGACACGGGCGACTTCGTGATCGTCACGAACGCCGAGAAGGTGAAACTGACCGGCCGAAAGCTCGACGAGAAAATGTATCGGCGGCACACCGGCTATCCTGGCGGCTTGAAGGAATCCCGCGCGCGGGAGGTGCAGGCGCGCCACCCCGAGAGGTTGATCGAGGCGGCCGTCAAGGGGATGCTCGGCAAATCGAAGATGGGACGCAAACAGATCCGCAAGCTGAAGGTCTATCGGGGCGCCTCGCATCCGCACGACGCACAGATGCCGAAGGCGTTGGCGGCTCCGGGTCGAACCGCGGCTCCCCGGCGCACGGAGGCAAATTGACGGTCGAAATCCAACACAAGGCCACCGGCCGCCGGAAGACTTCGATGGCGCGCGTCCGGCTGGTCCCGGGCACCGGAGCCATCACGATCAACGCGCGGCCCCTCGACGACTACTTCCCCAACAACGTTCTGAAGATGATCATCAAGCAGCCTCTCCTCTCGGTCGAGGCGGCGGAGAAGTTCGACATTCTCGTTCGGGTGCGCGGCGGCGGGACGTCGGGACAGGCCGGGGCGATCCGCCACGGCATCTCCCGCGCGCTGACCGACTACAACCCGGAGCTCCGCAAGAAGCTGAAGAAAGAGGGCTTTCTGACGCGCGCCCCGCGGATGAAGGAACGCAAGAAGTACGGCCAGCGCGGCGCGCGGGCCCGGTTCCAGTTCAGCAAGCGGTAGAGTCCTGGTCCTCGCCGGTTTCGGCCGGCGGAAAGGGGAGGTGTTTCCTGGTCTCGATCTCGATGAAGGAACTGCTCGAAGCGGGCGTGCACTTCGGGCACCAGACCAAGCGGTGGAACCCCAAGATGAAGAAGTTCATCTTCGGAAAGCGCAATGGCATCTACATCATTGACCTGCAGAAGACGCTCAAGCAGTTCAAGGATGCCGCGAAATTCGTGACGGAGCTTGCCGCTTCCGGAAAGAACCTCCTGTTCGTGGGAACCAAGCGGCAGGCTCAGGATGCGATCTACGAGGAAGCGAACCGCTGCGGGATGTTCTATGTGAACACTCGCTGGCTCGGAGGGACGCTCACGAATTTCTCGACGATCCGCAAGTCGATCCACCGGCTGAAGGAGATCGAGGGAGTTCTCGCGCAGGAAGACAACGAAAACCTGACGAAGAAGGAGCGTCTCCGGCTCGAGCGCGAGAAGCAGAAGCTCCAGAAGAACCTGACCGGGATCAAGGAGATGGACGAGCTGCCCGACGCGCTCTTCGTCATCGACCCGAAGCAGGAGTACATCGCGGTCAAGGAAGCGAACATCCTGGGCATCCCGGTCGTGGCGGTCGTGGATACGAACTGCGACCCGGATGTCATCGACCATGTGATCCCGGGCAACGACGATGCGATCCGCGCGATCCGCCTCTTCACATCCCGGATCGCCGACTCGATCCTCGAGGGCCTGCACGCCCACGAGGAACGAATCGCGGAAGAGACGCCGTCGGCCGAGGATCGGCCGCGCACGCCGGAGCTCTCGCAGACCGCGGTCGTCGCCGACGCGTCGTAGGCGGGGCCTTCCCTGAGCAGCCGTCAGCCTCCGCTGACAGCTGATAGCTGACGGCTGATAGCTGTCATCCGAGGAACCATGGAAATCAATTCGAAACTCGTGGCTCAACTGCGTGCCGAGACCGGCGTCGGGATGATGGACTGCAAGAAGGCACTCGTCGAAGCGGGCGGCAACTTCGAGGAGGCAAAAAAAATCCTCCGCAAGAAGGGCCTCGCCGCGGCCGCTCGCAAGGCGGACCGTGTTGCCTCCGAAGGCCTCGTCGTGGCGCGGGTCACTCCGAAGGCCGCCGTCCTTGTCGAGGTCAACTGCGAGACCGACTTCGTCGCACGCACGACGGACTTTCGCGCGTTCGCCGAATCGCTCGGCGACCAGATCGCGGCGCACGACGCCTTCGGCGAGACCCGCGCGGGCGAGCCGTCCGCCTTGACCGCGCTCCCGGCAACCGACCGGACGACCGAGAGCGTCGGGGACGCGATCTCCCAGCTCGTCGCGAAGCTCGGCGAGAACATCGCGATCCGCCGCTTCGCGCGTGTCGTTCCGCGTCCGGGCGAGCGCTTCGCGAGTTACGTCCACGGCAACGGCCGGATCGGCGTCCTCGTCGGAATCTTCGGCGGCGACCACGACCTGGGGAAGGACCTCGCGATGCACATTGCGGCCTCGGACCCCCGCTTCGCGGTTCGCTCCGAGGTGAGCGCCGAGACGCTCGAAACCGAGCGCGAGATCGCGCGGGCGCAGGCGGCGCAGGCCGGCAAGCCCGCCAACATCGTCGAGCGGATCGCCGAGGGAAAGGTCGAGAAGTTCTACCAGGAAGCGGTTCTGACCGAGCAGGCTTTCGTCAAGGACCCGGACAAGACGGTCGGGCAGGTCGTCGTCGAGCGCGGCGGCAAGGAAGCCCTCGACCTGCGCTTTCTACGGTTCAAGCTCGGTGAAGCTCCGCCGCGGTCCGAGGCGACGCCGGACGCCTGAGTGTCCCGCGTCCGAAATGCGTCGGCATTTGGCCGGCGCTCCTCTAGGTCATAATCCCGCGCGATGTCTTCCAAGCCGGTCTACGACCGGGTCCTGCTCAAGCTTTCCGGCGAGGCGCTCATGGGTGAGCGGCCGTTCGGCATCGACCCCGACGTTGTAGCCCGAATCGCCGATGAGATCGGCGAGGTCCACGCTCTCGGCGTCGCGACCGCGGTCGTCGTTGGCGGAGGCAACATCATCCGCGGCATGGCCGCGGCGGCCCAGGGGATCGACCGGGTGGCGGGCGACCACATGGGGCTGCTCGCGACCGTGATCAACGGTCTCGCCCTGCAGGACGCGCTTGAAAAGAGGCTCATCCCCAACCGCCTCATGTCGGCCGTCGAGGTCCGGCAGATCGCCGAGCCGTTCATCCGGCGGCGGGCCATGCGGCACCTCGAGAAGGGACGCGTCGTCATCTTCGCGGGGGGCACCGGCAACCCGTTCTTCACGACCGACTCCGCCGCGGCGCTGCGCGCCAACGAGATCCGCGCGGACGTGCTCTTGAAGGCGACCCGCGTGGACGGGGTCTACGACGCCAACCCGGAACGCGATTCGAACGCGAAGTTTCTGAAAACAGTCTCGTACCGACAGGCGCTCGAGAAGGGCCTCCAGGTGATGGACGCGGCGGCGATCGCGCTCTGCATGGAAAACGGGATTCCGATCAAGGTGTTCAACCTGCGCGTTCGGGGGAACATCCTGCGCGTCGTCACGGGTGAGGACATCGGCTCGCTCGTGTCGGCAGAGAGCGAGGCGTCGTGAGACAGGAGATGAAGGACATCGAGAAGCGGATGAGCGACGCGGTGGCGGCGCTCCGGGAGAAGTTCAAGACACTCCGGACAGGACGAGCGAACCTCGGTCTGCTCGACGGCATCCTCGTGTCCGCATACGGAGCGGACGTTCCGATCAACCAGGTGGCCAACCTCTCCGTGCCGGAGCCGACGTTGATCGTCGCGGCGCCGTGGGATCCGAAGATGGCCCCGGAGATCGAACGCGCGATCCGCAAGTCGGACCTGGGGTTGAATCCTCAGTCCGACGGCAAGGTCGTTCGGATCCCGATCCCGTCGCTCACCGAGGAACGTCGCAAGGACCTCGCGAAGAAGGCGCACCACATGGCCGAAGAGGCGCGAATCGAGGTCCGGCGCTTTCGCCACGAAGGAAATGACCGGTTGAAGCGGATGTTCCGGGAGAAGGAGATCTCCGAGGACGACGAGCGCCGAGCGCTGGAAGAGAGCCAGAAGCTCACGGACAAGAAAATCGCGGAGGTCGACGAGTCCCTGAAGGCGAAGGAGAAGGAGATCCTCGCGGTTTGACGTCGTGACGGATTCGCCTGTCATTCCGAGGAGCGAAGCGACGAGGAATCTGTCGCTGAAAAGCAGGGGATCCTTCGCTTCGCTCAGGATGACCGCTGCGCGGTCAGATCCCTCGCGGAGCCTGCCCTGAGCAGAAGACCGGAATCGAGAGGGACACAGATCCCTCGCTTCGCTCGGGATGACAGGTGGGGCGAAGGGGGGGGTTCCGCGGGATGACAGCGTTACGGGAGCGTAAGTCTTGAACTACCTCCTCATCGTCCCGGCCGCCGGAGTGGGACGACGACTCGGGCGCAGCGAACCTAAAGCGCTCGCTCTCCTCGCGGGCCGACCGATGATCGAATGGACGCTCGACGCGCTTCGCGGCGTTCCCTTCGCGCGCGCCGTCGTTGCCGCTCCGCGCGGGCGCGAGGCGGACTTCGAGAAGATCGTGGCCGGCCGTGCCGACGTGATCGCCGGGGGAGACACGCGGGCGTCGTCGGTGCAGCGCGCCTTCCACTTCCTGGACCCGTCGGACGCTGACCTCGTCTGCGTCCACGATGCAGCCCGGCCGCTCGCGAGCGGGGCGGAAACGCAATCCGTCCTGGAAGCCGCGGGGCGGGCCGGAGCGGCCATCGCCGCGACGCTCATCGCCGACACGGTCAAGCACGTCCGGTCCGATTACGTAGTCTCGACGGCCGACCGGAGCTCGCTCGTCGCTGCGGGTACTCCCCAGGCCTTTCGCGCCGATCTTCTCCGTCGGGCGTTCGCGGCGGGAGAGGAGGCGACCGACGAAGCTTCTCTTCTCGAGCGGCTCGGCATCCCGGTGGCGGTCGTGCGAGTCTCGCGCCTGGGCTTCAAGATCACGACGCCGGAGGACCTCGAAATGGCCGAGGCACTTCTCAGGAGTCGGGAAACGGGAATCGGAAAACGGGAAACGGATCGGACATGAGGGTCGGAATCGGCTTCGATGCTCATCCCTTCGCGGAGGGGAGGCTTTTGCGGCTGGGCGGAGTCGAGATCCCGCACCCCCACGGTCTGGCCGGCCATTCCGACGGCGACGTGCTCCTGCACGCGGTCGCCGATGCGGTCCTCGGCGCGGCGGGCCTGGGCTCGCTCGGCGAGCACTTCCCGGACGACTCCGACGTCTGGCGGGGCGCGGACAGCTCGGTCCTTCTCGGCCGGGCCGTGGCGGGGGCGCGCCGGGCGGGGTATCGCATCGGCAACGTGGACGCTGTTGTTGTCGCTGAGTCGCCCCGCCTCGCGCCCCATGCCGGCCGGATCCGGGTCCGGGTCGCCGAGATTCTCGAGATCGCGCCGGCCGGAGTGAGCGTCCGCGGAACGAGTTCGAACGGGCTCGGCTTCGCGGGCCGGGGGGAGGGAATTGCCGCGGTCGCCGTCGTTCTTCTCGAGAGCGCCGGGGAAGAGCCGGCGGGAAGCCCGTGATCCTGTCGCGCCTGCACCCGATCGAAGAAGCCGTTCGCTCGCGGCCGCGGGAGATCGAGTGGGTGCTCGTGGACGCCGGCCGGCGCGACCGGCGGCTTGGAGAGCTCGCCCGGCTCTGCCGGCAGAGCGGCGTTCCGCTGCGGATGGGGGATCGCGCGGGCCTCGACCGCCTCGCGCGCGCCCACCAGGGCGCGGTGGCGCGGGTGGCCGTCCGGGGATACGTCCCGGAAGAAGCGGCCTTCGCCGGCGATCGGGGCCGCCGCCTCGTCATCCTGCTCGACGGCGTCGAGGACCCGCAGAATCTCGGCGCCGTGATTCGGGTTGCCGAGGGGGTCGGAGCCACGGTGGTCCTTCCCGAGCGTGGCACGGCGCCCCTGTCCGACGCCGTCGCTCGCAGCTCCGCCGGTGCCGTCGAGAGGGTTCCGATCGCCCGGGCCAAGAACCTGCGGCGGTTTCTTGACCGGATCAAGGAGGAGGGATTTCGGGTCGTGGGCCTTGACCCGTCCGGGACTGACCTCTACCGGCTGGACCTGACGGGCGATCTCGGGATTGTGCTCGGGGGAGAGGGTCGGGGAATGCGCCGGCTCGTCCGCGAGGGGTGCGACCTGGTCGCCCGTCTGCCCATGAAGGGTGCCCTCGCGTCCCTGAACGTTGCCACCGCCGCCGCGGCCGCCGCCTACGAAGCCGTGCGGCAGCGGGATTTTTCGGGTCCCGCACCGGATTGAGGGCTCTCACGGGGTCTGATCCCCGAAGGGGGTCAGATCCCTCCTCAGCTGTTGGACGCACCCTTCGGCCACCTTTTCGCTCGTTCTTTTGATCTTGCTTGACTTTCAAGCGGATGCTAGACTTCGCGGTTCGCGCTGTCGGGATGGGTCTGCTCTTTGAAGGCCGGCCACGGGACCGGAGGATCGTGTCGGTCTTTCGGGGGACGTCGTCGCCGGCGTAGCTCAACGGTAGAGCATCCGATTTGTAATCGGAAGGTTGCGGGTTCAAATCCCATCGCCGGCTCCAGGTTGCGGGGCGCGGAGGGCGGGGCGGGCCGGTTTTCAATTCCTTGGAAACTCGGGCAGGTGGCCGAGTGGTTAATGGCAGCAGACTGTAAATCTGCCGCGCTTCGCGCTACGGAGGTTCGAATCCTTCCCTGCCCACCAATAACGGAGGACGGAAAACGTGAAACGGAGAACGGCCGGTCCTTTCCCGTTTCCCGTTTCACGAAGAAACGCGGGAGTAACTCAGGGGTAGAGTCACAGCCTTCCAAGCTGTTGGTCGCGGGTTCGAATCCCGTCTCCCGCTCCATTTGAACGCGGGAGAGATTGGCGCCGCGCCCACGTAGCTCAGTCGGTAGAGCACGTCCTTGGTAAGGACGAGGTCACCAGTTCAACCCTGGTCGTGGGCTCCATAGGACGTTAAACGGAAAACGGAAAACGGAAAACGAGGGATCAAGAAGTCGGGGTGTAGAGACGAACAGGGGATTTCGGGTTCGTTTCCCGTTTCCCGTTTCACGTTTCACGAGGGAGCAATATGGGCAAAGAGAAATTCGATCGATCGAAGCCTCACGTGAACATCGGGACGATTGGGCACGTGGATCACGGGAAGACGACGTTAACGGCGGCGATCACGTTGGTGTTATCGAAGAGGGGATTGGCGACGGCGAGGGCGTACGACCAGATCGACAACGCGCCGGAGGAGAAGGCGCGTGGGATCACGATCAACACGGCGCACGTGGAGTATTCGACGGACAAGCGTCACTACGCGCACGTGGACTGTCCGGGGCACGCGGACTACGTGAAGAACATGATCACGGGTGCGGCGCAGATGGACGGGGCGATTCTGGTGGTGTCGGCGGCGGACGGGCCGATGCCGCAGACGCGGGAGCACATTCTGCTGGCGCGGCAGGTTGGGGTTCCGTACATCGTGGTGTTTTTGAACAAGACGGACATGGTGGACGACCCGGAGCTTCTGGAGTTGGTGGAGCTGGAGGTGCGGGAGCTTCTGACGTCGTACGGGTTCCCGGGAGATGCGATTCCGGTGGTGAAGGGATCGGCGTTGAAGGCGTTGGAGTCCGGGGAGCCGAGTGCGCCGGAGACCAAGTGTATTGGGGAGTTGATGGACGCGGTGGACGCGTACATTCCGGTGCCCGAGCGTGCGGTGGACAAGGATTTTCTGATGCCCATCGAGGACGTGTTCTCGATTTCGGGACGCGGGACGGTGGTGACGGGTCGAGTGGAACGAGGGGTAGTGAAGGTCGGCGAGGAAGTGGAGATTGTGGGGATTCGGCCGACGCAGAAGAAGGTGGTCACGGGAGTGGAGATGTTCCGGAAGCTCCTGGACCAGGGTCAGGCTGGGGACAACCTGGGTCTTCTGCTTCGAGGGACGGAGAGGAAGGACGTGGAGCGCGGGCAGGTGTGCGCCAAGCCGGGTTCGATCAAGCCGCACATGAAGTTCCAGGCGCAGGCGTACATCCTGACGAAGGAGGAGGGTGGGCGGCACACGCCGTTTTTCAGCGGGTACCGGCCTCAGTTCTTCTTTCGGACGACGGACGTGACGGGTACGGCGGCCTTGCCGGCGGGAGTGGAGATGGT
>JBKJVY010000311.1:0-5651 GCA_046717185.1 Thermoanaerobaculia bacterium | reverse complement strand
CGGCGGCGAGTCCCGCGCAGATCTGCTTGGCAATCCGAAGCCCGACGGGAGTCGGGAGGATCTCGTCCGACTCGAGCAGGTGCTTGAGCGTGAGCCCCTTGACGAACTCCATCGAGAGGTACTTCAGACCGTTCGACTCGCCAAGGTCGTGCGTCCGCAAGACGTTCCCGTGCGTGATCCGGCGGGCCAGACGGATCTCCTGCTTGAACCGGTCGATCAGGGTCGGGTCGGCCGACAGCGCCTCGCTCCGCAGGGTCTTGATCGCGACGAGCTCGTCGAGCTCACGGTCGAGCGCCTTGTAGACGACTCCCATTCCTCCTTTTCCGAGGATCGACTGGATGTCGTAGCGGCTCGCGAAAAGCGTCCCGATCCGCGGCTCCCCGTGCGACGGTGACCCCGCGGCCGCGCCCGGCTGAGTACGCGTCGCGATCAGCGTCTCCTCTTGACCGATCGACATGGTGAGCGACGCGACGTACTTCTCGAGCGCCGCCTTTTCCTTCAGCTCCTGGAGCATCGCGCGGAAGGAGCGGGCGAGGATGCCGATCTCGTCGTTCGACTCGACCGGAACCTCCGTGTCGAGGTTGCCGACCCGGACCGCCTCGGTCGCGCGCACCAGCCGGTCTATGGGTCCCGTGATCCGGCGGGCGAGGACGAAGGAGAGGATGAACGCGAAAACGAGGGCGGCGAGGCCGACGAGGACCTGGCTGTTCTGGATTCGCCGGAAGGGGGCGAGCTCCCGTTCGCGGCTTCTGAGCGTCGCGGCCGCGCCGACGAGCTCGTCGGTCGACGATCGAACCGGCAGAAAGTAGCCGAGGTACGTTTCTCCGGCAACGTCGAGGTGGAGCGGCCCGATCGTCTTTCCCTCGCGAAGCACGGCGGTCGCGAGGCGCGGCGTCTCGAGGACCCCGGCGAGAACTGCCGCGCTCCGGTCGCGCATCGTGGCGGCGGCTACGGCCGGCTTCGGGGGATCGTTGCGTCGCGCCGCGTCGGCGAGGAAGACGACCTCCGCGTTGACGAGCGACTTCAAGCTCGACGCCACCTCGTCGTCGATCTGAAACCCGGCGGCGATCGCGCCGACCGTGCGGCTCCCCCCTTCGAGCACCGGCGCCGCGACGACGTGGTACAGCTTCTGATCCGACAACCAGATGCCCTCCGCGGCTTCGCCTTCAAGCGCGGCCGCGACCGTCGGGACCTGCCGCATGTCGCGTGAGTAGGGGAGAGGGCGGTCCGTGCGCGCGAACGCGACCCCGTCCGGTCCGATCGCGGTCAGAAAATCGGCGCGCGCGCTCGAAGCCTGCTCGCGCTTCAGCGTGTCGAACGCCGTCGCGGCGTCGCCCTGCGTCATCATCGCGATGATCCCGGGGTTGTTGGCGACGACGGCGAGCGCCCGGTGCAGCTCGCTATAGCGGTTCCGCTGGAACGACTCCCACGCCTCACCCGACTTCTTCAAATCCTCGTCGATCTTCGTGTCCGCGATCGCTCGCGCCCGCGTGGCGGAGATCGCGATCGCGCCCCCGACGGCCACCAGGATGAGGAGCGCGGCCGCGAAAAAGATCTTGAAGGAGAGTGAAAAACGCGGAGGCTCGGGGGGCGGGAGCTTCAGGCCGGTGACAACCGGCGGGGAAGTGGTGGGTCGGGGCGTCGCGCTCTCAGTAACGCTCATCGTCCGATCCCGACTGCGGCGGATACTCCTTGCCGTACTTGTTCTTGTGCGGGAAGGGTCGGTAAGCGGACGTGTCGATGGAAACGGCGATCGGCGCGCTGCCGGACGATAGAACGATCAGGGGAACGCTCGTCTCCGACCCCTCCTGGTGCCACGCCTTGAGGGTCCACGAACCGGCGGGGACTCCCTCGAAACGGAACGCGCCGGACCGGTCGGTGACGGTGGCGAAGTCGGAGTCCACAACCATGAGGAAGCCGACCATTTGCGGGTGGATGTTGCAGTAGACCCTTACCAGGCCGGGCTCACCGAAGCTGCGACTTTTCGTCGCGCCGCTCCGGTAGAGCCCGAGATCGAACCGGTTCTCCCCGGAGACGGAGAACACGTTGTGGAAGATCGGGTCGTTGTTCGGAAACTCGACGGTCCCCTGCCGCGGGACGATGAGAACGCGGGGCGCGAACCGCTTCGACTCCTGGATCATCTTGAGAGGTCCGCCAGGCCCCCCTCCGCGCCGCGGCCCCTCGATCCACACGATGGCGTTCGAGGCGTCCGCGCGGGTGGCACTCCCCTTCACGAGGGTGACACGGCCGGATATCGAGCCCGCCGCCCCGGCCGCAGGCGGCTCGAAGCCGGGAAAAAAGAGGGCGAAAACGAGCGCCCCGACGACGAGAAACCGCGCCGCCATGCGTGTTTCGATAATAGCCTGAAACGGAACCCGGAACCCGGAACCCGGAGCACGGGGGTTAGGATAAGGCGCATGGAAACTGAGCGCGTCGAGATCTTCGGGAAGGACACGTGACCCTACACGACCGCGGCCCGTGAGGACTACGCACGCAGGAAGGTCCCCTTCGAGTACATCGACGTCAAGCGCGACGGCAAAGCGCTCGCGCGGATGGTCCAGCTCTCCGGCGGACGCAAGGTCCCCGTCATTGTCGAGGGCGGAAAGGTCACGATCGGCTTCGGCGGTACGTGAGGGGTGTAGCGCGCCCGGTGGGCGCGTCATCCCGAGCCCCACGCTCTACGTCATCCCGGGCCCTTCTCTCTTCCTGTCATCCCGAGCCCTTCTCTCTACGTGTCATCCCGAGCGAAGCGAGGGATCTGGTCCCACGTTGCTTCCCGAGAGGGATCCAGATTCCTCGTCGCTGCGCTCCTCGGAATGACAGGAGAACCGCTGCGCTCCTCGGAATGACAGGAGAAACGCTTACTCTCCTCGGAATGACAAGGAAGCTCTGCATATAATCCCCGCCAACCTGGTGACCGCCACGTTTTAGGCGTGGCGGGTGCAGGCCCGCAGGGCCTGTCCCCGCGACATTCAAAGCGAGGTTCCGCATGGCGAACGTTCCCGAGAGCCCCGGCGCGGAGTTTCGGCCCTATATCCCGGCGAACCAGTCGATCCCCGAGTTCACACCCAAAGCGATCCTCCTCGGCGTTTTCTTCGGGGTCCTCTTCGGCGCCGCGACGGTTTACCTCGCGCTGCGGGCCGGGCTGACGGTCTCCGCCTCGATTCCGATCGCGGTGCTGGCGATCGCCGTCTTCAAGAAGATCGGCAAGTCCACGATCCTCGAGAACAACATCGTCCAGACGATCGGCTCGGCGGGGGAGTCCGTCGCGGCCGGGGTCGTGTTCACCGTCCCGGCCCTCCTCTTCCTCGCGGGAGGGGAGAACTTCTTCAAGTACTTCCAGATCACGCTGCTCGCGATCTTCGGCGGAATCCTCGGCGTCCTCTTCATGGTGCCGCTGCGCCGCGCACTGATCGTCAAGGAGCACGCGACCCTCAAGTATCCCGAGGGCACGGCGTGCGCGGACGTCCTCATCGCGGGGGAGAAAGGGGGCAACCTCGCGAAGATGGTCTTCGCGGGTTTCTGGGTGGCTCTCGGCTACAAGTTCCTTTACGGCGTGCTCGGTCTCTGGCACGAGACCGCGACGTTCTTCCAGACGAAGAAGGAATCGGTCTACCCCAGCGCGACGATGAACGTGGACGTCACGCCGGAGTACCTCGGGGTGGGCTACATCATCGGACCGAAGATCGCGGGAGAGCTGTTCTCGGGCGGCCTCCTCGCGTGGATGGCGCTTATCCCGCTCATCGCCATCTTCGTTCCGGAAGAGCGTGTCGTCGCCGACCTCGAAGCCCTCGGATTCAGCGACGCCTGGCGAGCGAACAACAACTACGCCAACTGGATCTATCGCGCCTACATCCGCTACATCGGCGCGGGCGCCGTCGCGTGCGCGGGAGTCGTGACGCTCATCAAGACGCTCCCGACGATCGTCGGCGCATTCCGCGGCTCGATGAAGAGCTTCAGCGACAAGCGGGCCGGGTCCTCGGAGGTGCGCACCGAGCAGGACCTCGGGATGGGAATCGTGATCGGAGGGTCGCTCGCGCTCGTCCTCATCCTGGCGGTCCTTCCCGGCTTCCCGCACGGGCCGTTCCCGGGTTCGCTCCTGATGTCGCTCCTGATCGTCGTTTTCGGGTTCTTCTTCGTGACCGTCTCCTCCCGCATCGTGGGGATCATCGGGAGCTCCTCGAACCCGATCTCGGGCATGACGATCGCGACGCTCATGGCGACGTGCGTGATCTTCGTCGCGATCGGCTGGAGAGGCGACATCTATCAGGCGGTCGCACTCTCCGTCGGCGCGATCGTGTGCATCGCGGCGGCCAACGGCGGCGCCACGTCGCAGGATCTGAAGACGGGGTACCTCGTCGGCGCCACGCCGAAGGCGCAGCAGTGGGGGCTCATCATCGGCGTCGTCACTTCGGCGTTCGTCATCGCGATCACCCTCTTCGTGCTGGACCAGACGTACAAGGTGCCGGGGGAGCTCCACGGAATCGGCGGACCGAAGCTGCCGGCTCCGCAGGCGACCCTGATGGCCACGATGATCAAGGGTCTCCTCGCTCAGAACCTGCCGTGGGCGCCCGTGCTCGTCGGGGTGTTCCTGGCGCTGATGGCGCAGCTCGCCGGCGCGCACCCCCTCTCCTGGGCTGTCGGTGCGTACCTCCCGGTCTCGACGACCGCGCCCATCTGGATCGGCGGAATGATGAAGGCGCTCGTGGACTCATGGCGCCGAAAGAAGGAGGGCACTCCGGCCGAGGAGTCGGAGCTCTCCTCCGGGATGCTCTATTCGACGGGCCTCGTCGCCGGGGGATCGATCGGCGGAGTGCTGATCGCGTTCCTCGCGTTCTTCGGCGACCGCGTCCTGCACATGGAGTCGCCGACTCTCATCGAGAAACTCGACCTCGGTAAGAAGCTCATCCCCGACCTCCGGGACGGCCTGATCAGCGGGAACGTGCTCTGCGGAATCGTGTTCGCGATCTTGTGCTTCCTGCTCGTCCGCAACGCGCGGAAAACCCTGGAGACGTAGCGCCAGTCATCCTGAGCCCTTCGCTGTCATCCTGAGCGAATCGAAGGATCCCTCGTTTTCGGGGGATTCTTCGGCCCAGCCGGGCCTCAGAATGACGGCGGAGTGGACGCTCAGAGGCTCGCCTCGGACTGCGCGAGACTCGTGCGAATTCGTGCCCGGGCCGGTCGAGACGGCGCCACAGAATAGGAGCAGCGGCGATCGGTTTCAGCGGCTTCTCGCATAGATCCGGCGCGCCTCGAGAGCGCGATTCCCGTTCAAGGCCGCCTTCATCAGCACCGCGCTGACCGGGTTATCAACCGAGCTGGATTTCGGGAGGGACCTGAGGAGTCATCAGCGACGCGCCGCCGTCCGCATAGATGACCTGCCCGGTGATCCAACCAGCCTCCTTCGCACAGAAGAGCGCCACGACGTTGCCGATGTCCTCCGGGGTTCCCAAACGCCCCATGGGCGTCCAGCCGCGCTCGTGCCAGGTGCGAATGAGACCCTGAACCGTTTCCGGCAGACTGTTGAGAACGCTGTCCTCCGTCCACCCGGGACTGATCGCGTTCACCGTGATGCCGCGCTTCGCGAGCGCCACCGCGAAGTATCGGACGAGAGACTCCAGCGCGGCCTTCGCGGAACCCATGCCCACCCA
>JBKJVY010000310.1:0-7002 GCA_046717185.1 Thermoanaerobaculia bacterium | reverse complement strand
GCCCTCGGGATGACCGCGCGCCCAGGCGCGCCTCAAGAGATCCCTCTGGCCTGCGGGCCCTCGGGATGACCGCGCGCCCACGGCGCGCGATCACTTGACTGCCCCGACCGTGAATCCGGCTATGAACCGATCGAGAAACAGGTTGTACACGATCGCGACCGGTGCGCTCGCGAGCAGGCACGCGGCCATGAGCGATCCCCAGTAGTACACGTCCCCTCGGACGAGGAAGATCGGCACGGCCACGCTGACGGTCTGCTGCGACGCCGAGGAGATGAACGTCAGCGCGTACACGAACTCCTGGAGCACGAGCGTAAAAGAGAAGATCGCGACGGTCAGGATTCCGGAGTACGAGATCGGCACGACGAGCTTCGCGAACGCGCCAAACCGCGAGAGGCCGTCGACCATGGCCGCGTCCTCGAGGTCGCGCGGAATCGACCGGAAGAATCCCATCAGGAGCCAGGTCGAGAAGGGGACGGTGAACGTCGGATAAACGAGGACGAGCGCCCAGAGCGAGTCCTGAAGTCCGAGCGTCACCACGACCCGCGAGAGCGGGATGAAGAGCAGCGTCGGCGGAACGAGGTACATGAGAAACATCCCGATCCCGGCGCGCTCGCCCCACTTGCCCGTCAGGCGCGCGAGGCTGTAGGCCGCGGGGACGGCGAGGAGAAGCGTGATCCCGACGACGAGCACGCCGACGAGCGCGGTGTTGGCGAGCCACCGCGCGTAGAGCGTCTCGGAGAACAGGAGCTTCCAGTGGTCGAGCGTCGGCGCCGCGTTGAAGAGGAGCGGGTTGTGGTCGAGGTCGTACAGGTCCGACGTGCGCTTGAAGGACGTCACGAGCATCCAGTAGAACGGGAAGGAGAGGAAGAGGGCGAAGACAGCCACCACGACGAGGTGCGTCGCCCGGAGAGCACGCGAGCGTCCCGACCGTCTCACGTGACGATGCTCCGTCGCGCGACCCGCAACATCACGTACGCGACGACGAGGAGTAGCGGGAAGAGGAAGAGGGAGATGGCCGCGCCCGCCGCGAGGTCGCCGCCGAGAATCCCGGTGAGGAACGCGAGCGAGGGAAGAACCTGGGTCGTGTCGTAAGGGCCGCCCCGGGTCAGGATGTACACGACCGTCATGTCCGTGAACGTGAAGATCACGCCGAAGAGGACGGCGACCGTCACGATCGGCCGGATCATGGGGAGCGTGATCTGGAAGTGCGTCCTCCAGAAGCCCGCGCCGTCCATCGCGGCGGCCTCGGGGATGTCCTTCGGGACCGAGGTCAACCCGGCGAGCAGGACGACCGTCGCGAAAGGCAGCATTCTCCACGTGTGGACGAGCACCACGGAACCCATGGCAAGCGCCGGCTCGCCCAGCCACATCGGCGGGCTGTCGACGAGGTGGAGCCGCATCAGGAACCAGTTGAAAACGGAGTAGATCGAGTCGAGGAGCCACTTCCACCCGATGGAACCGAGGGAGATGGGCGCGACCCAGGGAAGCAGGATCAGAAACCGGATGAGACCGCGGGTGCGGAAGGCCTCCTTCAAGGCGAGCGCGAGCGTGGTCGCCCCGGCGAGCACGAGGATCTGCGAAAGGAGCGTGAAGAGAAACGAGTTCCGGAGCGCCCTCTGGAATGCGGGACTCGCGAGAATGTCGGCGAAGTTACGAAGGCCGACGAAGTGCATTTCGTCGCTCGCCACCTTGACGTCGCTCACGCTGTAGACGATCGCCAGAAGGAAGGGAACTCCAACGAGTGCGGCGATGAACAGGACTGCCGGAGCGAGCATCGCCGCACCCAGCCACCCCGTGCGGAAGGGGCCTCCCATCCCGATCACGGCGCCCGTGGCGCGGTCCGCTCGCCCGTTCTCGAGTCGAAGAACTTGAGCCTCCCCACCTCGACGACGAAGTCGGGCGTGTCGCCAACCCGCGGAGCCGGAAGGTAGGCCGCGAGCCGCGAGAAGGCGCTCCGCCCCGCGAAGCGCCCGCCGAGCTCGCCGTGGAGAAGGCGATCGGCGCCCAGGTATTCGACGTTGTCGATCCGGAAGGGCGCGCGAAGCGCGCCCGGCGCGGCGTCGTCGGCCGGGCGGAAGTGTTCGGGACGAAAACCGATGGTCACCCCTCCGTCCTCGATGAGGTTCATCGGCGGCGACCCGAGGAAGGTGGCAACGAACGTGTCCGCCGGATCGTCGTAGACGTCCGCCGGAGTGCCGGTCTGCCGAACGCGGCCACCGTCCATCACCACGACCCGGTTCCCGAGCGCCATCGCCTCGACCTGGTCGTGGGTGACGTACACGGTCGTCGTTCCGATCCGCCGCTGGAACTTCTTCAGCTCCTCGCGCGCGGTTGCTCGCAGCTTCGCGTCGAGGTTCGAGAGCGGTTCGTCGAGGAGGAAGAGCGCCGGCTCCCGAACGAGCGCGCGGGCGAGCGCGACGCGCTGCCGCTCGCCCCCCGACAGCTCGCGTGGGCGGCGATCGAGGAGGCCTTCGATGCCGAAGATCGACGCCGCCCACCCGACTTTGGTGCGATGCTCCGAGCGGGGAACCCCCTGCGCCTTCAGCGGGAACGCGATATTGCGGTAAACGGTCAAGTGCGGATAGAGCGCGTAGCTCTGGAACACCATTGCGATTCGGCGCTCCCGCGGCGTGAGCCCGTTGACGAGAACGCCGCCGATTCGAATCTCGCCGGACGTGGGCTCCTCGAGGCCGGCGATCATCCGGAGAACGGTCGTCTTGCCGGACCCGGAAGGGCCGAGCAGCACGAGGAACTCTCCGTCGCGGCTCTCGAGGTCGACTCCGTCCACCGCCGCCCGGGGCGAGCCCGGAAAGCGCTTGGTCAGACCGCGCGTCTCGATGACCGGCATCGGGCTAGACGCGGGTCAGACGGGCCACTTTGCGAAGATCCGGCGAATCTCCTTTTCCGCCGCGCGGACGGCCTCCTCGGGGGTCGCGTCCTCGCGCGCGACGCGGGCGAACATCGTCGGCACGACGAAAGTGTTGAAGACCTCGTCGATCGCCGCCGTGGCGTAGCCGGGGTAACCCACGTTCGTGGCCCAGTCGAGAACGCCTTCCAGAACCCGGTACTTGTCGGGGGGGTCGGCCTTCGGATCGTGGGCGATGCGCTCTCGGAGGTCGGGCAGCGATCCCGGGAAGCTCGGGAAGTTGTAGGACTCTCCCTCGCGAAAAACGTCGGAAAAACGGTCCACGAGGTCGACGAGAAACTGCTGGGCCGCATCCGGGTTCTCGGCGAACTTCCAGACGACGTAGCAGTTCATCAGGTGCTCCGCGGCGATCCTCCGAACCGGACCCTTGAGCGCCGGAGTGAGGCCGATCTTCCGCCCCATCTGCGGGTTCTCACGTTCCGCGGTGCGCGTCACCGAGATCGCGTTGCAGACGAACGACGCCCGTCCGGCCAGGATCATCCGGTTATTCGACGACGGATCCCAGGTGAACACCTCGGGCGTCATCGCCTCCTTGTAGAGCGCCCGGACGTATTTGAGCGCCTCGATCGTCTCCTTCGAGTTGATGGCGACGCGCCCCGCCTCGTCCTGCTCCGCCCCGCCGAACGACCAGAGCACGGCGCGTAGCGCCATGTTCGAGTCGATCTCCTGCGAGAGCCCGATCCCGACCGGGTTGCCGAACCGTTCCTTGATCTGGCGCCCGCCGGTCCGCAGGTCTTCCCATGTGTCCGGGCCCTTCGGGTACCCGACGCTCTCCCACAGGTCGGTCCGGTAGTTTCCGGGATCCGGGACGTAGGAGTCGGAAAACGCGAAGTACTTGCCCGTACGCGGATTGAACGTGGATCGGAGCGCGAGTGGAACCATCTTCCCGTACTTCTTTTCGACCGCCTCGACAACCGGGCGGTGGTCGAGGACCTGGGCCTCGTAGGCGGCCGGCGGCGAGAGAAAGAGGAAGAGATCGTGCCCCCCTCGCGCCGCGACCTCCGCGGCCCCGCGTGCGGCCACTTCGGTGGAAGCCATGTGGTCCACCGTGACTTCCGTCCCGTTCTTCTCGCCCCACTCCTTCGTGTAGACGCCGTCGAACCAGCGGTCGTAGGCAGGAATGAAGTGACTCCACTGGAGGATCTTCAACGTCTTGCGGCCGGGGGCCGGCTCTCTCCCCTTCCGGCCGCACGCGAGCGAAGGAATTGCTCCCGCGGCGAGCGCGACGCCGGCGCCCCTCACGAAATCCCGACGCGAGAGCTTTCGCGACTTTCTCGCCGCCATTTCTCCTCGAGCGGTTCGCTTTCGTTTGCGTCCGCGACGCACCTGCTCGAACCGACCTGGCGCGCGCGGGAGCGAAGCGGCGGAAGTCTATAATCCCCGTGAGTGCGGGCAGAGGTTTCCGGCGGATCCGGACCGGGAGGTTTTTTGGCGGCCCTCGAACCTGGCGAAGTGTTTCCCGAGATCGAGCTCGAGACCGAGTCCGGCGTCCGTTTCGTCCACCCGGCAACGGAAACGCTCTACGGGTTTTTCAAGACAACCTGCCCCACGTCGGCGCTCGCGTGGCCCCACTTCGATCGGATCCGGCGAATCGGCGAAGGCGGTCTCCGGATGTTCGCGGTTTCGCAGGATGATCACGCCACGACCCGCGAGTTCAACGCCCGACTGGGCGTGGGCCTCGAAACGCTCTACGATCCGGAGCCCTGGAAGGCCTCGGCGTCTCTCGGCCTCACCAACGTCCCGACGTTTTTTCTCGTTGGCTTCGACGGGAGGATCCGCGAGACCGTGGTGGGCTTCCAGAGGCCGAAGCTCGAGGAATTCGCCCGCCGGGCGGGGAAGCTCGCCGGACGCCCCCCGGTGCGCCTGTTCCCGATCGGCGAGCACATCCCGCTGATCGTTCCCGGGTGAGAGTCTCGCAATGCGGGCAGGTAGCCGGCAGGGATCGGACGTCAGGCAGCGGAACGCCGCCGCGGAGCCGACGATGAAGAGACCGGAAACGCTCGGGGAGCTCAAGGCAGCGGGCTATCAGCCCCGCGGCGTGAAGGACGAGCTCCGCGGGAACTTGCGCAAAGCCCTCGCGGAGGGGAAAAACCCTTTCGAGGGAATCCATGGCTACGAGCGGACGGTGCTCCCCGCGCTCCACAACGCGATCCTTTCGCGCCACGACTTTCTTCTGCTCGGCCTGCGCGGGCAGGCGAAGACGCGGCTCCTGCGCCAGCTCGTCGCCCTCCTCGACCCGGAAATCCCCGCGATCGCCGGGAGCGACTTGAACGAAGAGCCGCTCGCCCCGATCACGAAGTACGGCCGCCGCATGGTTGCCGAGCGCGGAGATGCAACTCCGATCGCGTGGATCCCGCGGGAGGAGCGCTACCGCGAAAAGCTCGCGACTCCCGACGTCACGATCGCCGACCTCATCGGAGACGTCGATCCGATCAAGGCCGCAACGGAGCGGCGCAGCTACTCCGACGAGGAAGTGATCCACTTTGGGATCATTCCGCGAACGAACCGCGGGATCTTCGCGATCAACGAGCTCCCGGACCTTCAGCCGCGCATCCAGGTCGGGCTGCTGAACATCCTCGAGGAGAGAGACCTTCAGATCCGCGGCTTTCCGATTCGGATCCCGCTCGACATCCTTCTCGTCTTCTCGGCGAACCCGGAGGACTACACGAACCGCGGCAACATCATTACGCCGTTGAAGGACCGGATCTCGTCGCAGATCCTCACGCACTACCCGGACGACGTGAAGACGGCGGCGCGTATCACCGCGCAGGAGGCATGGCTCGATCGGGAGTCGCGGACCGCTATCGAGGTCCCCGAATTCTTCCGGGAGCTCGTCGAGGAGATCGCTTTCGCCGCGCGGGCGAGCGAGTTCGTCGACCAGTCCTCGGGGGTCTCCGCGCGGATGCCCATATCCGCCGTCGAGATCCTCGCATCCAACCTCGAGCGCCGTGGCCTCGTCCATCGCGAAAGCCAGGTGTTTCCGCGCCTCTGCGACCTGCCCGCCTGCCTTCCCGCCATCACGGGCAAGGTCGAGATGGTCTACGAGGGAGAGCAGCAGGGAGCCGAGGTAATCGCGAAGAGACTCATCGCGACCGCGGTCAAGAAGCTCTTCGATGCGCGGTTCCCGCCGCCCGACTCGGGCCGACCCACCCAGCGCCGACGCGCCGAGGAAGAGGACACGGACGAGCTCTCGATGCCGCGCCGGGCCCGCTCGTCGCCGCCTCCCGAGAAGGTCCACCCGCTGTACGAGCCGATCCTCGAGTGGTTCGCGGCCGGCAACAAGGTGACGACTTCCGACGACACGCCGTTTTCCGAGCATCTGGCGACGCTCGAGTCGGTGCCCGGCCTGAAGAAGGCGGTCGAGGAGCACTTCGCTCCCGCATCGCCGGAGGAGCTCTCCGTCGGGATGGAGCTCGTGCTCGAGGGGCTGACCCAGCATCTGAAGATTGCGCGGGAAGATCTCGATTCCCGCGTGTCGTACGGCGAGATGCTGAAGTTCAATCTCGTGCGAAGTCGAACGAATTGACGCCTCTGCGCGCGCGCTCGCGCGCCGGTGAAACTCTCGTCGGTTGTTTCCTCACCTGGCCCGTCGCGGGCATCGTCGAGCTCGCCGCGATCGCGGGGTTCGACTTCGTCGTGATCGACTGCGAGCACGGTTTCTTCTCGATCGAGTCGGTCGCCGCCGCGGTCCTCGCGGCGGACAGCGTGGGAATCGCCGCGATCGTGCGCGCTCCCTCCGCCGATTCCGGCGAGGTCGGTCGCTACCTGGACGCCGGAGCGGCGGGAACGCTTCTTCCGCGCGTCGATGGCGCCGCTTCCGTCCGCGCCGCGATCGGAGCGCTGAAGTTCGCTCCGCGGGGGGCGCGCGGCTTGGGCGGCGTCCGCGCCAACCGTTACGCGACCGTACCGCTCGCCGAGTTCGTCCGCCGGGCGAACGAGGAGACCCTCGTCGCCGTGCAGATCGAAACGCAGGGCGCGCTCGCGGATCTCGCGGCGATCGCCGACGAGCCGGACGTGGACGTTCTCTTCGTCGGTCCGAACGACCTCTCCCAGGCTCTCGGCGCCCCGGGAGATAC
>JBKJVY010000309.1:0-4953 GCA_046717185.1 Thermoanaerobaculia bacterium | reverse complement strand
CGGCTTCTCGACGGAAGCCCTCCGACGAGTTGACGAGAACCTCGATCGTGTGCGCTTTCGGATCGGCGATCCACATTTCCCGAACGCCGAACTTCGCGTACTGCCTGGCCTTGGCCACCTGGTCGCGATCGGCCGTCGAGGGCGACAACACCTCGACGACGAGGTCCGGCGCCTCGGAGATGAACTTCTCGCCGATGATCGCGGCCCGCTCCGCCGAGATGAAAAAGATGTCGGGCTGCATGACGTCGAAGCGGGAGAGGACGACGTCACAGGGCGCGATAAAGACCTCTCCGAGGTGCATGCCCTGGACGTGCACGTCGAGGAGAAACCCGAGTCGCTTCGCGACGGTCTGATGGTACGGCGTCGGCGCGGGTGTCAGGAGAAGCTCTCCGTCGACGATCTCGTAGCGGCGGTCCTCCGGCAGGAGGACATAGTCCTCGTAAGTGAAGCGGAGCGAATCCGGGACGCTCATACGTCCGCCATCTTATTGTTGCGAGCTTCGAGCGGCGCGTGTTTGTTAAACTCCCGCGGCTTTGTCGCTCCGCGGTGCTCCCCTTCGTGGCAACTGGCGCAAGCTTCTCCCGCTTTCCGGGCTCGCTGCGCTCGTTTTCCTCTGGGACGTCGCGCTTCGCCTGTCCGGCGGTCCCCATCTCCTTCCCCGACCCGGCGAGGTCGCCCGCGCGATCGTGGAGCTCGCCGAACGCGGATTCCTCGTCAAGCACGTCGTCGCTTCGCTCTTCCGCGTTACGTGGGGCTACGTGGCCGCGGTCCTCGTGGGGATTCCCCTCGGCGTCGTCCTGGGCTGGAACCGGCGGAGCGGGCTGGCGGTGGCCCCTCTTCTCGAGATCCTGCGTCCCATCTCGCCGCTCGCCTGGATTCCAATCGCAATTCTGTGGTTCGGCGTCGGAGACCTCTCCGCGGTTTTCATCATCTTCCTGGCGTCGCTCTTCCCGTTGACGCTCACCGCGATGAACGCGGTGCGCGGCGTCGAGCTCGTCCACGTCAACGCGGGGCGGAACTTCGGCCTCGCGCCCGCGGAGCTCCTGATGCGCGTCATCTATCCGGCGATCCTTCCGCAGATCCTCGTCGGGATGAGGCTCTCGCTCGGGATCGCGTGGCTCGTGGTCGTCGCGGCGGAGATGATGGCGGTCAGCTCCGGCCTCGGCTTCCTGATCGTGGACGCCCGCAACGCGGGCAACCGCTACGACCTCGTCGTCGCGGGAATGGTCTTGATCGGACTCATCGGCCTGGGCCTCGACGTGCTGATGAGGCGGCTCGAGCGCTCGAAGGCGATGGCCTGGGGCTACACGCAGATCGAGGCCGCGGCCGACGCCCCCTCTGCGGCGGCGTCGGCGCCCTCTCTTTCATGAGCTCCTCCCGCCGGCCGAAGCTCCGGATCCGCGGGATCTCGAAGACGTTCCAGACGAACGGCCACGAGGTCAGCGTTCTCGACGACGTCAGCCTCGACGTGCGCGAGGGCGAGCTCGTCTGCATCCTCGGCCCCTCCGGCTGCGGGAAGTCGACGCTGCTCAACATCGTCGGCGGTTTCGTGCCGCCCACGTCCGGCAGCGTGACGATCGACGACGAGCCGGTGCGCGGGCCCGACCCTCGCCGCGTTTTCGTCTTCCAGGAGCGCGGCGTCTTCCCCTGGCTGACAGTCGAAGGCAACATCGGGTTCGGGCTGTCCCGACTGCCGGCCGGAGAGAAGGCCCGGCGCATCGCGCATTACGTCCGTCTCGTCGGACTCGAGGGATTCGAGAAGGCGTACCCGCAGGAGCTCTCGGGCGGCATGAAGCAGCGCGTGGAGGTCGCGCGCGCCCTCGCGGTCGACCCGGACGTCCTCTACCTCGACGAGCCGTTCGGCGCGCTCGACTCGATCACCCGCCTCGTCATGCGCAGCGAGCTCCTGCGCATCTGGGAGGCGGAGAAGAAAACGATCCTTTTCGTCACGCACGACATTGACGAGTCCGTTCAGCTCGCGGACCGGATCGTCGTCCTCTCAGCGCGGCCCGCCTCGATCCGGAAGATCGTCGACGTGGATCTCGCGCACCCACGGGACCTGTCGTCGCCGCGATATCTCGCGCTGCGGGACAGCATCTTCGAAGAGATCGGGCTCGCGCACCGCATATGAGGACCGAAGCTTCCGCCGAGCCTCTGCCGTCGGGAGAGCGAGCGCCGGGCCTCCTGGCCGCGATCCTCCTCCCGCTTTCGACGGCCGCCTTTCTCGTCGTCCTCTGGCACGTCCTCGTCGTCGCGTCCGGCTCCCAGATCTTTCCCTCTCCCCTGGAGGTCCTGCGGGGGGTAGCGGAGCTGGCCCGGAAGGGGGTGCTCGCGAGCTACATCGGCGATTCGCTCTGGCGAATTGCCTGCGGATACTTGCTCGCGCTCGTGCTCGGGGTCCCGCTCGGCATGACGCTCGGCTGGTACCCCACGGCCGCCGCCGCGATCAACCCGGTGATCCAGGTGCTGCGCCCGATCAGCGCGCTCGCCTGGATCCCGATCGCAATCGTCCTCTTCGGCGTGACGAACCTCGCCGCGATCTTTCTCATCTTCCTCGCCTCCTTCTTCCCGATCGTCGTGGCGACCATGAACGGCGTGCGTAACGTTCCGATGATGTACCTCTCCGCGGGGCGCAACTTCGGGCTCTCGACCCCCGCCCTCTTCGCCCGCGTGATTTTCCCCGCCGCCCTGCCGCGGGTGCTGACGGGCCTCCGCGTCGCGCTCGGCGTCGCGTGGCTCGTCGTCGTCGCGGCGGAGATGCTCGCGGTCGACTCCGGCCTGGGCTACCTCGTCATCGACTCGCGCAACGCCGGCAAGCGATACGACCTCGTCGTTGCGGCAATGTTGCTCATCGGTCTCATCGGGCTCGCGCTCAACTCGCTCGTGCGCTTGATCGAGCGGATGCGCGCCGTCCGCTGGGGGTTCCTTGGCTAGAGGAGCCTGGCCTCCCATGACCGCGGCGAAGCGCGTCGCGCTCGGCGTCGTCGTCTGGACGCTCGCGCTCACCGCCGCGCACCTCGCCCTGAACGTGAACTGGTCGAGCGTCCTGAACGAGAGGCTGCCGCCGGAGAAGCGGAAGCTGAATGTCGCCTACATCCCGGTCACATGCCACCTCACCTGCCCGGTGACCGACTTCATCTCCCGGTACTCGCTCGACGGGAACCTCTTCATCCCGCGACTCTTCCAGGGGTTTCCGGAGATCAAGGAGGCGCTCATCTCCGACCGGATGCAGGTCGGGTTCATGGTCGCCCCGATGGCGATCGCTCTGAAGGCGCAAGGCGCTCCGATCCGGATCATCTACCTCGGCCATCGTTACGGAAGCGCAGTCGTCGTGAGAAAGGACGGGAACATCCGTTCGGTGACCGACTTGCCCGGCCACACGATCGCGATCCCGAGCCGCTTCTCCGACGAGCGGCTCATCGTCTTCAAGGCGCTCGCGCGTCACGGGATCCCCGCCTCGGCCCTGCGGATGGTCGAGATGGCGCCTCCGGACGTGGCGGGCGCGCTCGCGGCCGGCGCGATCGACGCTTTCTCGATGGGCGAACCCTACCCCTCGCAGGCCGAGCTCGGTGGGTACGGGCGCGTTCTTTTCCACGCCCGGGAGTACTGGCCCGACTACATGTCGTGCGTCGTTGTCGCGCGGGAGGACGTCATCGCGAAGCGTCCGGAGGCGATCCAGGTGCTCGTGGACGGAATCGCGCGATCGGGGCTGTGGCTCGACGAGGGACAGGCGAATCGCGAGCACGCCGCGGACTTCGTCGGTCGCTACTACTACAACCAGCCCCCCGACCTTCTCCGGCACGCGCTGACGAAGCCGCTCGACCGGGTCATCTATACGCGGCTCGCCCCGCGGAAACCGGACTTCGACATGGTCCGCGACCTCATGATTCAGACCGGCGTCCTCGACCGGAAGATAGCATTCGAAGAGTACGTGGACACCCGCTTCGCCGAGGGCGCCGCCGGAAAGACCGCCTGGAAGTACGAGCCCGGCAGCGGCCGAGCCGAGTAGAAGCGGACAAAAAAACGGGGCCGCCGACTTGCGCCGGCGACCCCGCGAAAAGATACGGGTTCGGAGTTAGTAGCGCGAGCGCCCGCCGAATCCACCGGCATTCTCGGTGCGAGGACGCGCCTCGTTGACCTTGAGCGACCGTCCCCCGAACTCGGTTCCGTCGAGCGCGAGCGCCGCCTTCGCGATTTCCGCGTCGTTGAATTCGACGAAGCCGAATCCCTTCGACTGACCGGAGTCACGATCGGTGATGACTTTCGCCGAGTCCGGCGTGCCGTACCGGGCGAACATGGCGCTCAGCTGGTCATCCGAGATGTTGTAGGGGAGGTTGCCGACATAGAGTTTCATCAGACTCATCCTTCTTCTTGCCAGGCTTATCTGGCGATCGCCGGGAGTACGTTATGTGATCGAAATACCGCCGGCGCGGCACCACGAATCCTCGCCGTCTTGGTTCGTTCGGGTTTCGTCAGAACAGGTCTGAGGAAGGGCGAGCGCGGCGAGAACGGGCAGACTCTACCACAATCCGAGGACCCTGTTCACCCACCCTCTCCCGAGGCCTCCCCGCGCTCGGATCCGGAAGGTCAGCGATCTCATGAGAGCGCAGCGCCGGGGCCACTAACGCCGTGGCCGGGTGGCTTCGAGCCGGGAGCGGACGAGTCCTCGCGGCTCTCGCGGTCGACGCGCAGGACGAAGAGGTAAAGGAGCCAGCAACCGGAGAGAAGCACTCCGGAGACGAGAGCCGCTGGGAGAGCAACACCCGTGTGGCCAGCAAGGTACGCTTCGAGCGACGCTGTCAGGACCCACATTTGAACGATGAGGAGGATCGCGTCGAGCGCGATCGCGGCGTCCATGACGGTCATTCCGCGTTCCCGAAACCGCACGTCCCTCACACTTCCCTCTGCAGGTCGATCCCCCGCGCAACGAGCACGTCGCCCTGGCGCTCGAGG
>JBKJVY010000308.1:0-2671 GCA_046717185.1 Thermoanaerobaculia bacterium | reverse complement strand
ACGAGCGCGCGGAAGGGCTTCAGGGCGGCGTCCGCGCCGCGCGGGAGATTGGAGATCGCCCCGAGCAAGCGGAAGGCGACGAGCGGGTCCGGAGCGCGGCCGATCGCCGCCCACACGGCGGAGGCGGACCGCTCGCCGACTCGCGGAAAGATCTTGAGCGTCCGCTTCCAGGAGAGCTCGTCTTTCGGGTTGACGACGAGTTTCAGGAACGCGAGCACGTCCTTCACGTGCCGCTGCTCGAAGAAGCGCGTCCCGGAACGGATCTCGTAGGGGATGCCGCGCCTCGTGAGCTCGATCTGGAGCTCGAGCGCCTGGTAATGGGCCCGATAGAGCACCGCGAGGTCCGCGAGCGCGTCCCCCTCATCGTGCCACTCGAGAACTCGCTGAGCGATGAACCGCGCCTGCTCGGAGACATCGGCCAGGGCGACAACCGCGGGAACCGGCCCCTCCCCGCGGCTCGCCTGCAAGTCCTTCTCGAACTGCTTCTCGTTGTTCGCGATCGACGCGTTGGCGAGCGCGAGGATCTCCGGCGTCGAGCGGTAATTGCGAGTGAGATGGAAAACCTTCGCGTCGGGATAACGCTCGGGGAAGCCGAGAATGTTCGCGAAGGAAGCGCCGCGGAAGGAGTAGATTGCCTGCGCGTCGTCGCCCACGACGGCGAGGTTTCTCCGGATCTTCGCCATACCGTCCACGATTTCGCCCTGCAACTGGTTCGTGTCCTGGTATTCGTCGACCAGGACGTGGTCGTACGATGCCGCGAGCTGCGCCGCGACCTCCGGCGCCTCCGCGAGAAGCCGCTTCCAGGCGAGAAGCAGGTCGTCGTAGTCGGCGGCGTTGGCGGCGCGCTTTCGCTCCCCATACTGCTGAAACACCCGCACGATGTTCTCCTCGAGCGCGAGGAAGTGCGGCGCGCGTTCCGTGAGCACCTCGAGAAACGGCCGTCCCGTGTTGATCTTGAACGAGTAGAGGTCGAGGAGGACGTCCCCTTTCGGGAAACGTTTCTCGAGCGTCGGGATCGCGAGGTCCGAGATCGCCGCGTCGAACATCTCGCGCGAGTCCTCCTCGTCGAGAATCGTGAAGTTCGGCGAGAGCCCGAGCCGGCTTCCGAACCGCCGGAGAAGGCGGCTGCCGACCGAATGGAACGTGCCGCCCATGAGCCGCCGCGTGTCGACGGACAGGAGCGCTTCGACGCGCCGGAGCATCTCGCGCGCGGCCTTGTTCGTAAACGTCAGGAGCATGATCCTTGACGGGTCGGTGCCCGACTCGATGAGCCGCGCCACCCGGTAGACAAGCGTTCGCGTCTTGCCCGACCCCGCGCCCGCAATGACGAGGATCGGCCCGCCGCCGGCGAGGACGACCGCCTTCTGTTCCTCGTTCAGTTCGCTGTCGTAGTCGATCCGGTAGGTCTTCGGCCCGGTCGGCGTCTTGAGTACGTACTTTTTCACTCGGCGAGTCTAGCCGCTCGCTCTCTCCCTCTCCCCGCGCGCGGGGAGAGGGTCGGGGTGAGGGGCGCTTGTGTCACGATCTGCGCAATGCTCCGACTGACGACCGCCGGTGAATCGCACGGACCCCGCCTGACGGCGATCCTGGAAGGCATTCCCGCGGGAGTCAAGATCGATCCCGCGTTCGTCGACCGCGAGCTCGCGCGCCGTCAGCACGGCCACGGCCGGGGCGGACGGATGAAGATCGAGAAAGACCACGCCCTCTTCGAGGGCGGCGTCCGCGGAGGCGTCACGCTCGGTTCCCCCATCGCGATCGGAATGGAGAACCGCGACTTCGCCAACTGGTCGACGATCATGAACCCGCTCGAGAACGACCCGTTTGCCGCGGCGGATCGCCGGGTCACACGGCCCCGGCCCGGGCACGCGGACCTCGCGGGTGGTCAGAAGTACGGCGCGTCCGACCTGCGGGACATCCTCGAGCGCGCATCGGCCCGCGAGTCGGCGGCGCGCGTCGCCGCGGGCGCGGTGTGCAAGCTCCTCCTCGCGGAGTGCGGGATCGAGATTCGAAGCGGGGTGCTCTCTCTCGGTGCGGTCGCGGACGACCACTCGCCGCGGTCCTTCGAGTCGCTCGAGAAGGTCCGGGAAGACTCGCCGCTGCGCGCGATCGACGCCAAGCTCGAAAAGAAAATGGTGCAGGCGGTCGACGCCGCGAAGAAGGAAGGCGAAACGCTCGGTGGCTCCATCCTCGTGGGCGCGCGCGGTGTCCCCGCCGGGCTCGGGTCTTACGCGTCGTGGGACCGCAAGCTCGACGCGCGGATCGGGGCGGTGATCCTCTCGATCCCGGCCGTGAAAGCGGTCGAGTTCGGCTCCTCGATCGAGGTCTCGCGCGGCCCCGGCTCTCGCGCGCACGATGAGATCGAGCGCGGCCCGGACCGAGTTCTCCGGCGTCGGACGAACCGCGCCGGAGGCCTCGAGGCGGGCGTGACCAACGGCGAGGACGTCATCGTCGTCGCCTACATGAAGCCGCTCTCGACGCTCGCGAAGGGGCTCGACTCCGTGGACCTCGCGACCGGCGAGCCCGCGCGCTCGGCTTACGAGAGGAGCGACGTCGTCGCCGTCGCCGCGTGCGGCGTCATCGCCGAAGCGATGCTCGCTTTCGTCCTCGCCGACGCGCTCCTCGAATCCACCGGCGGCGACCGGATGGAGGACGTGAAGTCCCGCCTCGCCGC
>JBKJVY010000307.1:0-5706 GCA_046717185.1 Thermoanaerobaculia bacterium | reverse complement strand
CCGCCCCCGGCCTGGGGGGCGCCCCTCTCCGAAGTAATACACGCGCTTCATGGGGACGGAGTGTATGGCTGAGAACGGCGAACTGAGAACGGAGAACTATTTCTCGACGACGATTTCCGAAAAATCCGCGATCTTCGTGAACTCCCGCTGGATTGCGCCGAGCAGCGCGTGCCGGTTTCGCCGCACGTCCTCCTCCGGCGCGTTCACGAGAACTTCGACGAAGAAGCGGTCGAGCGACGGCGCGATCGAGGCGATCGTCTCGAGCGCCTCGGGGTAGCGCCGCCCCTCGATGAGCTCCGCGAGCCGCGCCTTCGCCTGGAGGAAGTCCGCCGCGAGCGTCCGCTCCGCGTCTTCCCGGTAGAGCTCCGGCGACGGCTCCGCGAGCGTCGCCCCTTCGAGGATGTTCCGGATTCTCTTGAACGCGAGCACGAGCGACCGGAAGTCGAGCCGTCTGCGCGCTTCCGTGAGAGCCGCCGCGCGCTCCGCCGCATCTGCGAAGTCCCACGTTCCGACCCGCGTCACCGCCGCGACCTCGTCGTACGAAGAGCCACGCCGCTCGAGGAAGTTCCGCAGCCGCTCCGCGAAGAAGACCGAGAGCTCGCCGAGCGCACGGTCGGCAGGCAGACCCGGAAGATCCGACGGATAGAGCGCGAGCGAACGCTCAGCGATCGGCGTCCAGTCGAGCCGCCACCGCCGCTCGACCGCGATCACGACCGCGCCGGCCGCCGCTCGCCTCAACCCATACGGGTCCTTCGAACCCGTCGGAAGGAGGCCGAGCCGGAACAGTCCCGCGAGTGTATCGAAGCGATCCGCGAGGGAGAGCACCGCGCCTGCCACCTCTCTCGGCGGATCGTCGGATTGCCCCTGCGGCCGATACTGGTCGGAGATCGCCTTCCAGACGGCCTCCGGCCGCCCCTCCGCCCGCGCGTAGAGACCGCCCACGACCCCCTGAAGCTCGGTGAACTCCCGGACCATCCGCGTCGTCAAGTCCGCCTTCGAGAGCCGCGCGGCCAACCGGACTTCGTCCTGCAGGTCCCCTCGCCCGACCGCCTCGGCAATCGCGACCGCGAGCTCCTCCAGGCGCGCCGACTTGGCCGCGTAGCTTCCGAGCCGCTCCTGGAACGTCAAACGCTCGAGCGCCGGAAGGCGCGACTCGAGGCTCTCCCGCGAGTCCTCGCGGAAGAAGAATCGCGCGTCTGCGAGTCGCGCGTTCAACACCCACTCACAGCCCTTGGCGATGAACCCGCGCCGGTCGGCGGAGTTGTCCATCACGGCGATGAAGTGAGGCAGGAGCCCGTCGGGCCCGCGCACCGGGAGGAACTTCTGGTGAACGCGCATCGCGGTCGTCGTGATTTCCTCGGGCAGCTCCAGAAACTCCGGGTCGAAGGAGCCGCGCACGAGGCCGGGCCACTCGACCAGGTCGGCGAGCACCGCGGCGAGGTCGGAGTCGGCGTCAACGCTGCCCCCGACCTCGGAGGCGAGCCGCTTCGACGACTCGAGGATCGCGTGCCGCCGCGTGCCTCCATCCGGCTCCACGTACGCGCCTCGCAGCTTCGGAAGGTACTCGTCGGGAGCGGCGATCGTCACTTCGCCCTCGGACATCACCCGGTGGCCGACGGTCGCGTTTCCGGCGCGGATTCCCATCACCTCCATCGGGACGACCCGCCCGCCGAAGAGCGCCAACACCCCGCGCACCGGCCGCACGAAGCTCCGCTCCCCCGCTCCCCACCGCATCGTCTTCGGAAAGGTGAGCCCGCCGACGACGCGCGGGACCGCTTCCGCGATCACCTCGACCGCTCCGCGCCCCGCCACGGTCCGCCGAACCGCGACCGTCTGCCCGCGCGGGGAGTCGACGACGACGAGCTCCGAGACCTCCACCTTCTGCGCCCGTGCGAAACCCTCCCCGGCGCGTGTCGGCTTGCCATCCGCACGGAACGCGGCCGCGGCGGGCGGTCCGAGGACCTCCGTTTCCCGGTCGGACTGCCGATCCGGAACCCCGCGGGCGAGGACGACCAGCCGGCGCGGCGTCGCGAACGACTCCACCGCTTCGGGCGCGAGCCCCGCCTCGGAGAGCGCTTCCGAGATTCCTCGGGCCAGGTCCTCCCTCGCGCCGGCGAGAATCGCGGCAGGGATCTCCTCCGTCCGGATTTCGAAAAGAAAGTCGTCGCGTTTCATGTCGGCTTTCGTCCGCGGCGTTCGCTTCGCGAACGGACTACGAGAGATCTAGACGGCCGCAGGCTCGGGCTCGGTGACCGGGGCCGGTGAACCTCCGCGGGTCGCCACGTACGCCCGCGCGCAGGCGCACGCGAGGTCGCGCACGCGACGGATGAGCCCGACCCGGTCGGTCGCGGACACCGACCCCCGTGCGTCGAGGACGTTGAACTGGTGGGAGCACGCGAGCGTTGCCTCGTACGCGGGCAGGACGAGGCCGGCGGCGAGCGCCCTCTTGGCTTCGGCCTCCCAACGGTCGAGAAGGTCCGCGGCAAGCGAGGCGTCCGCGACCTCGAAATAGTACCGGGACAGCTCCTCCTCCTCGACCCGGCGGACTTCGCCGTACCGCAGGGACTCGCTCCACGGCACGTCGTAGATCGAGTTCACCTTGTTCAGGAACATCGCGATCCGCTCGAGACCGTAGGTGATCTCCGCCGAGATGGGAGCGAGGTCGATGCCTCCCGCCTGCTGGAAGTAGGTGAACTGAGTGATCTCCATACCGTCCATGACGACCTGCCACCCGACACCCCAGGCCCCGAGCGTCGGAGACTCCCAGTTGTCCTCCTCGAACCGGATGTCGTGCTCCGCGGGCACGATTCCCAGCCGCTCGAGGCTCCGCAGGTACATCTGCTGGACGTCGTCGGGAGAGGGCTTCAAGATCACCTGCAGCTGGAAGTGCTTCGCCAGCCGGAAAGGGTTCTGTCCATACCGCCCGTCCGCCGGCCGGCGGGACGGCTGTACGTACGCGCACCGCCACGGCTCCGACCCGAGCACGCGAAGAAAGGTCGCCGGATGCATGGTCCCGGCGCCCACCGGGGCGTCGAACGGCTGCTCGATCAGGCAGCCCTCCGACTCCCAGAACGCACACAGTTCCGCGATCAACCTCTGCAGCGTCAGCACCGCATAAATGTTACTCCACGGGGGCGGAGCGGCCCGGCTCGACGGTGTGTCCAGCTTTCTCGAGAGCATGGATCGCGTTTGCGAGATGAGCGTCGCGCACGAAGAGGAAATCTGTGTCGAACGTCGACACCGCGAGGATCGGAACTCGCGCGCGGGCAAGCGGCGTCGCGAGCGAGGCGAGGACACCGACGGCATCGAAGTCGAACGGGCCACGGACCTCGAGGCAACGGAAGCCCTTCTCTCGGCGGACTCGAGCCGGCACCCTCTCCTGCCGGCACACGATCGAGAGCTCCGTCGTCGTTCGAGTGATGGAGTGAAAGGGCCCGGAGAGCACCCACCGCGGGAGGGGCGCACGCGCGGGCAGTCGGACGACGGCGAACCGCCCCGGGCGGACGACGAGCCGCAGCCGATGTTTCGGCGACCTCAACTCCCCAGCACCTCGGCGAGCACGCGCTGGGACTTCAATTCGTGTCCGAGGAAGCTGCGCCGGGCCCGCCGGGCGACCGTGATGATTTCCGCGACGCCCCGCGACACTGAGGTCGGGTCGAGCGGCCGGGTCAGAATCCCGCGCAGCGTCGCCCTCGCTTCGCTCGAGAGAAGCAGCGCCTCGCCGCGGCGACACTCCGAGCCGATGAAGCCGGGCCGCGACTCGTCGAAAACGAGAGGCTCCTTTGGATCCAGGGCGCGGCCACACCCCGCGCACTCCAAGGGGGAGGGAAACAGTCCCGAGAGCTTCAGGATCCAGACGTCGAAATATGCCGCCACGGCCTGCGCCGGCGCTCCCGCGAAGAGGGAGTCCATCACGTGACGCGCGAGTCGGTAGAAGGGCTCCGCCGGCTCGGAGTCCGACACGAACGTCTCGAGGCTCTCCGCGAGCGCGCAGACGAGGAGCGCGCGCTCGAGGTCTTTCGAGAGGGAGAACGACGATCGGACGCAGTCGATCGAGTCGATCGACACGAGCTCGCGGCCGTCCCGTTCGAAGAAGACGACGCGGGCTTCCGTCATCGGTTCGAGAGTCCCCGTGAACTCGCTTCGACCGCCTCGCGCGCGCTTCGCGACGCCGCGCCGTTTCCCGGAATTGCGGGTCAGGAGCGAGACGATGCGGTCCCGCTCCTTCAAGGGGTGGGTCCCCAGGATGAAGGCGTCCGCGGCGAGGAGACCCATGGGACGATTATGATAGGCCGAGTCGCCGCACTCTCTCCGAATAAAAATAGGTTGCTTACTAGATTTGCCGAATGAATTATGAGCACTGACCCTTCTCGACAGTCGGTCGTGGCGTTGGGCTGGGTCTCCTTCCTCACCGACGTCTCCTCGGAAATGATCTATCCCCTTCTTCCCACATTCCTGACGAAGACCCTGGGGGCCGGGCCGGCCGCCCTCGGGCTGATCGAGGGCGTCGCGGAAACGACCGCTTCTCTGACGAAGGTCGGCTCGGGAATCTGGTCGGACCGTCTCCGCCGCCGCAAGCCGCTCGTCGTCGCCGGCTACGTGATCGCGGCTATCGCCCGGCCGCTCGTCGCCTTCGCGCAGCTCTGGAGTCAGGTGCTCGCGATCCGGTTCGCCGACCGGGTCGGAAAGGGGATTCGCACCTCGCCCCGCGACGCGCTACTCGCCGACCTCGTTCCCCGAGAGAGACGCGGCAGGGCGTTCGGACTCCAGCGCGCGATGGACAACGCCGGCGCGCTCGTCGGTCCCCTCGTGGCGGCACTCCTCCTGAAGCTCGCGCTCGAGGAACGCACCGTGTTCCTGCTCGCCGCCGTGCCCGGTCTCGCGGCGGTCGTCGTTCTCCTCCTCGCGGTGCCCGACGTACCCCGGCGGACCGCGACCCGCCCGGCCGCGCTCGGCCCGCCCGAGCCGCTCCCCCGTTCGTTCTGGAGGGTGATCGCCGTCTTCGCCCTCTTCACGCTCGGCAACTCGACGGACGCCTTTCTCCTCCTGCGGGCCGAGCAGTCGGGCGTTCCGGTCTGGCAGCTTCCGCTCCTCTGGTCTTTTTTTCACGGCGTGAAGGCGGTCACGGGAGTTCCGGGCGGAGCGATCGCGGACCGCGCGGGGCGCGTGCCCGCCATCGCAATGGGATGGCTCGTCTACGCGGCCGCGTACGCCGGATTCGCGTTCGTTTCGGGACCGGTCGCTGTCTGGGGCCTCTTCGCGTTGTACGCTTTTTTCTTCGGCCTGACGGAAGGCTCCGAGCGCGCCTTCGTCGCCGACCTCGTCCCCGAAAGGCTCCGCGGCCGCGCATACGGGTTCTTCCACGCCGCGATCGGCGTCGCCGCTCTCCCGGCGTCGCTCCTCTTCGGAATCTTCTGGAAGCGGTTCGGGCCGAAGGCGGCGTTTATGACCGGCGCCGGTTTCGCGCTCGCGGCGACGATCGCGCTGTGGACCGTGACGGGGATGATCCGGGCGGAGGAACGGGGTTACGCAAAGGGAGCGGGAGAAGAGTCGTGAAGAAGGGGGTCCGCGGAAAGAGCGGGAAGCCGCGCAAGGGCGCCTCGAAAACGGAGAAACCGATGGCGCGCCTTCCGTTGCCGAAGAAGGGGGAAAAGCGGCACGCGGACCGAACGAAATACGAGCGCGCCCGGGAGAAGGAACGGCTCC
>JBKJVY010000306.1:0-12799 GCA_046717185.1 Thermoanaerobaculia bacterium | reverse complement strand
TTTCGCGGCGAGAGGAATATCGCGCGCGCGAGCTGCTGCGTGAGAGTGGAACCGCCCTGGGCGAAGCTCTTCTGCTTGACGTTCGCGAGGAGCGCCGACGCGGTCCGCTGCACGTCGATCCCGCCGTGGCGGAAGAAGTTCTTGTCCTCGGTCGCGATGATCGCGTTGCGCAGGACGACCGGGATGTCACCGCGGGAAACGAGGATCCGCCGCTCGATCGCGTAGCGGGCGATGGTCGAGCTGTCGGTCCCACGGATCTCCGTGATGATGTCGGGGCGGTAGGTCTCGAGCTCCGAAACGCGAGGGACCCGGATGAAGTTCGTCGCGGCCGCGCCCGCCACGGCGCCAAGAAGCGCGGCGGCGACGAGGGGTGCGAGCGCGAAGAGAATTTTCCCCCGATTCATTCCGTAGTGAGCCCTCCGAGCGCATTGTGCGGCATCGCGCACTCCTAGCCCGAACTATTCATGAACGACCTCAGCCGCCGTGTATCTCACCGGGCAGACCCTTCCGATGTGTCACAGACCTCTTTGGCAGAGTCACTTGCACGTGTTTCGGCTGGGTGCCCATAAATAGTTCGGGCTATGCTATAAGCGGAGGCTTCGTGAGCACGGCGCCTCCGATCGAGCCTCCGCCGGCGGGCCTTCCCGCTAGCCGCGGGTGCTGGAAGAGCGCGCTCCTGGGTTGCGGCGCCGTCGCAATCCTTCTCGTCGCCGCCTTCGTCGGAATCGGGTTCTACTTCCAGAACAAGCCGGCCGCGTTGACCGATCTCCTGATGGACAGGGTCCGCGCGGCTTACGCCCCGGACGTGACGGAAGAGGACAAGTCCGCGCTCGAGGACGCCTACGCCGACTTCCGCGAGGCGCTCCAGGCACGCCGCGTGGAGAAGGGGTACGACGAACGGGTCCGCGACGCAGTCAAGCTCGGAGGGAAAGTCGACCGGAGAGAGGTCCACGAGCTCACCCGCGTCTTCCGGCAGGCCGCCGGGAGCGGGCCCTCGAACGCCGCCCCCGGCGACGCCTCCCCGGCGCCCGCCGCGACCCCTCTGCTTTGAGCCCGCGACCCGGCCGCGACCCGAAGCCCCGCCGCACGGCGGGAGCCGAGACCGCCAAGCCCGACTCGTGGCTGGAGGCCCAAGCCCGCGCCGGCGGCCGCTTTCAGCTCAAGACCGACTTCACGCCTCAGGGGGATCAGGAGCAGGCGATCGAAAAGCTCGTCGCCGGGTTGAACGAGGGTCGGCGCGACCAGGTCCTCCTCGGAGTCACCGGCTCGGGCAAGACCTTCACGATCGCCAAGGTCATCGAGACGGTGAACCGTCCCACGCTGGTACTGTCGCACAACAAGACGCTCGCCGCCCAGCTCTACCAGGAGTTCCGGGCCTTCTTTCCGGGAAACGCCGTCGAGTACTTCGTCTCGTACTACGACTACTACCAGCCCGAGGCCTACATCCCACAGAGCGACACGTACATCGAGAAGGAGATGTCCCGCAACGAGGAGATCGACAAGCTCCGACTCTCCGCGTCGAAAGCGCTGTTCGAGAGGCGCGACGTCATCGTCGTCGCGTCGGTCTCGTGCATCTACGGCCTCGGATCGCCCGCGTCGTACTACGACATGCTCGCCTACGTCGAGGTCGGAGACGGGACCGGGATGCGCGCACTCCTCTCGAAGCTCGTGGAGATGCAGTACGAGCGGACCAACCTCGACCTCTCGCGCGGCACCTTCCGAGTCCGGGGAGACGTGCTCGAGATCCACCCGGCATACGAAGACGTTGCCGTGCGAATCGAGTATTTCGGCGACGAGGTCGAGAAGATCACGCGGACCGACCCGTTGCGAGGCACCGCGCTTCAGAAGCTCGACCGGATGGCCCTCTATCCCCGGACCTTCTACGCAACGCCGCGGGAGACGCTCGAGCGCGCGATTTCCTCGATCCGCATCGAGCTCGACGCGCGCCTCGCGGAGCTCACCGCCGCGGGCCGGCTCTTGGAGGCGCAGCGCCTTCACCAGCGGACAATGTTCGACCTCGAGATGATCAAGGAGCTTGGCTACTGCCACGGCATCGAGAATTATTCGCGCCATCTCTCCGGCCGCCGCGCCGGAGAGCCGCCGCCGACGCTCATCGACTACTTTCCCCGCGACTTCCTCCTCGTCGTCGACGAATCGCACGTCACGCTGCCGCAGGTGCGCGGCATGTACCACGGCGACCGCTCCCGCAAACAAGTCCTCGTCGAGTACGGGTTCCGCCTCCCGTCCGCGCTCGACAACCGTCCGCTCACGTACGACGAGTTCGAGACCCGGGTGCATCAGATCGTCTACGTGAGCGCGACTCCCGGCCCGGAGGAGCTGAAGAAGACGGGAGGCGAGGTCGTCGAGCAGGTCATTCGGCCCACCGGGCTCCTCGATCCGCCGATCGAGGTGCGGCCAGTCAAGGGGCAGGTCGACGACCTCCTCGCCGTCGTCCGGGAGACCGCGGCGAAAGGCCAGCGCGTCCTCGTCACGACGCTCACGAAACGGATGGCGGAGGAGCTGACCAACTACTTTTCCGAGGTCGGGGTGCGTTGCCGGTACCTCCACTCAGACATCGAGACGCTCGACCGCGTCGTCATCCTGACCGACTTCCGACGCGGCGTCTTCGACTGCCTGATCGGCATCAACCTCCTGCGCGAGGGGCTCGACCTGCCGGAGGTCGCGGTGGTCGCGATCCTCGACGCCGACAAGGAGGGTTTCCTCCGCAGCGAGACGTCGCTCATCCAGACGGCGGGACGCGCGGCGCGAAACCTCGACGGCAGGGTGTATTTCTACGCCGACGTCGAGACCGGTTCGATGCGGCGCGCGATGGACGAAACGCTTCGCCGGCGGAAGATCCAGGAGGCCTACAACGTCCTGCACGGGATCGAGCCCGCGTCGATCGTCAAGGAAGTGAACTCTCCGCTCGTCCGCATGGCGAGCCTCGACTACTACGACTTGACGGCGCCTCTCTCGAGGCCCGACCTTCCGGACGCGCCGTCGGTCGCGAAGCGCATCGCGGAGCTGGAGAAGGCGATGAAGGCCGCGGCCAGGGAGCTCGACTTCGAGCGGGCCGCCGAGATTCGAGACGAGCTGCGCGGGCTGCGCGAGCTCCAGATCTTCCGGTCGTGATTGTCGACCGGCCACTTCCCGGCCGGCTGTGGAGGGTCGAGGCGATCGCGGTTGGCTTGTTTGCGGCGGTTCAAACGTTCGTTTTCTTCGCGAGACGCGACCACTTCTCCGTCCTTCTCTGGTGGACGAGCGAATCCTGGCTTTACGTCCTCTTGCTGTGGGTGAAAGACCTCGCACTCGCGGCGGGGGCGTTCTTTCTCTTTGCGGCCGTCGCTCGAGCGACGGTTGCGCTTCCCGAGCCCGCAGAATCGCTCGACCGCGACTCGCGCCGTCGTCATGTGCTTCTGTTCGCCGTGATTCTCGCCGCCGGCATCGCCCTTCGGTGGCTGGCGCCGCGCCAGATACCGCCCGGCGTCTGGGCTGACGCTCTCTTCGAGGCGGAAGGCGCGCTGCGTGATCCCGGCAGGATCCCGTGGCTCGGCGGAAGGCCGTTAGACATCGAGGGCGCGCGGAATAGCACTTTGGTCTCGAACCTTTACCTGCAGTTCTGCTCGCTTATCTTTCGGGTATTCCAGCGAGGCGACGTCGGAATTCTCGCCCTCTCTGCAGTTGGCGGAACTCTTTCTCTTCCGTCAGTGTACTGGCTCGCCAGAGAGATCTCCGGTCCCAGGCGCGCACTCGTAGCCATGGGGTTGACCGCGTTCGGGCTCGTGCCCTTGATCGTCTCGCGGTGGGGATGGACGCTTGCGCTGCTCCTTCCTCTCTTAGTGGGAGCGGCCGCGGCCGCGCTCGCGGCGATCCGGACCAGACGTATCGCGTTCGCCATCCTGGCCGGCATTCTCCTCGGTGTTTCGCTCCATACGCACGCTGCGGCTTGGGCAGCAAGCGGAGGGTTCGTCCTGTATTCCGTCCTCCTCCTCAAACGGCCGGAATGCCGTCGGCTCGTCGCGGGCGCGGTTACCGGGTGTCTCGTGGCAGCGATTCCGTACGTGGTTGGATTCGCCGACCACCCCGCTTTGGTTGGCGGGCGAGCCCGGGACGTCTCGATCTTCGCGAGCACTAAGGACATTTCGATCCCTGGTGGAAACCGGCCTGGTGCTCCTGCGGTCAGGCTCCTTTACAACACACTCGAATACACCGGACTGTTTCTCTGGACGAGTGATCCGAATCCGCGTGACGGGTTCCCCGGCCGACCGCCGTTTCTGCCTCCCGTCGGAGCCGCCGCGCTGGTCGGCGTCGCCCTGGCTCTGAGGAAGGCGCGTGAGGGAGATGAGCGATCCCGCCTCGTCCTCCTCGTCGGCGGAGCAATCCTTCTCGCGGGAATCCTCGGGAATCCGGGGGGTGCTCCGAACATCATCAGGATCTATCCCTTCGTGGGAATCGTCGCCATTCTGGCGGCCGGCCCGCTCGACCGGTGGGTCGCGACTGCGGCGCACACGGTCCGTATCCGGCCCGGCGTCGTGTGGACGCTTGCGTTCGCACTTCTTTTCCTGTTCGAAACCATGAGGTTCCTCACCATATGGCCGCGCGATTCGCTCGTGAGGGGATCCTTCTGCACCACGGAGACCGACGCCGGGCGCACTGCGCGCGCGCTGGGACCGGCACCAATCATCCTCGAGCCGAACGCCCTCGAGTGGCCGATCGTGTTCGAGACGCTTGCTGCCGGCGACAATCCACGGCGTCCGGTCGCGCGGTTGGAACGGCGGACCGCTCAGGATCTCCTGCGGTCGCCTCCCGACCGACCGTTCTGGTTCGTCGCGCGCGACGCGGATCTCGAGACGCTACGACGAGCGTCGTGGCGCTGTCCGTCACGTCGCAGCGGCGAAGACGGGGGAAGTGTGTCGATCGCGCGCGTCGTTCCGCCCGGGGGCGTCAGGCGTTAGTTGGAGGGAGGCGGAGTCTTCTTCGGCGTCGGGCGCGCACCCGGCGGAGGGTGCGCGAGGAGGAAGCGCCGGGCGGCGTCCTCGGACGGGTCGCGCGACAGGCGCGGGGCGTCGAGCTGCACGTCCGGCCTCTTCTCGAGGCTGAGCCGGCCGGACACCGCCGTTCCCGCGGCGTGTCCATACTGCGCGGCGATCAAAGGGTCGGGTGCGTATCGGACGGCGAAGGGGATCGCGCACGGCAGCGCCGCGGCGCACCGCTGCAGGCGGGCCCACTGTCCGGAGGCCGCGGCCGCGAGAAAGACTCCGGCTATAGCGAGCGGCAGCGTCACTCCACCAGCCCTTCTCATCACGGCAAGAATAACGCTTTCCCTGGCACCGTATTGCCGCGGGCGGACTTCAAATCAGGTGACACGCCTTCGCGAATCCGGCGAGAACGAGGAGCAGCGCGAGGATCGCACCCACCCACACGGCCGTCCTCGACCGCGTCGGGAGACGCTGGCGCGTGTAGAAGCCGGTCTGCCATCTCTCGATCTCGCGGCCGCACTTCGGACAGACGGAGTCGGTCGGTCCGACCGCCGTGTAACAGTAAGGACACTCGTTCATCGCGTTCGTTCATCCTACGACAGGACGTCTCCCGCGTCGGCGTTACACTTTCGAAGTGACTGAACCGCTCCCGCCCCCCGCGAACGTTCCGGACGCGCCGGGCGTCTACCTCTTCAAGGACCGGCGGGGCAAGATCCTCTACGTCGGCAAGGCCCGATCCCTCAAGAAGCGGGTCGCGTCGTACTTCAACCGGGGTCCCGAGCCTGCGAAGACCGAGGCCCTGCTCGAGGCATGGCGCGACCTCGAGACGATCGTCACGAACACGGAGCTCGAAGCCCTGCTGCTCGAGAACTCGCTCATCAAGAAGCATCGGCCGCGGTACAACGTCTGCCTTCGCGACGACAAGACCTATCCGTACATCAAGATCACAACCGGGGAGGAGTGGCCGCGGGCGCTCGTGACCCGTCGCGTTGCCGAGGACGGCCACTCGTACTTCGGACCGTTCTGGGGCGGCCTCGCCCGGCGGATCATGCGGATGATCACGCGCCATTTTCAGATCCGGACGTGCACGATCGAGATCGACGGGACGCTGCCGCGCCCCTGCCTGTATTACGACCTTCACGCGTGCCTGGGGCCCTGTGTCGCGGGTCTGACGACCAGGGCCGCCTACGACGAGGCGGTCCGCGACGTCACTCTGTTCCTCCTTGGGCGCAACAAGGAGCTCCGGTCGAGCCTCGAAAAGAAGATGCTCACGGCCTCGGCGGAAGAGAACTACGAGATGGCCGCGGCCTACCGCGACGCGATCCGAACGGTCGAGGACGTCTCCGAGCACCAGATCGTTCACTCCATGCGGGGCGAGAGCGTGGACGTTGTCGGTTTCTTCGAGTCGGGTGGAGACGTTGCGGTGTGCGTCCTCGTCGTCCGGGCCGGAGTGATCCAGGACCGGAGGGAGTTCTTCTTCGAGAAGGCGGAAGAGGTCGCGCCGGCCCCGTTCCTGGGGACGTTCCTGCCGCAGTTCTACGACGCCAACCCCTTCCTCCCCAACGAGGTCCACCTTCCGATCGAGCTCACCGACAGCGAGCTGGTCGAGGCTTTTCTCGCCGTCCGTAAGGGATCGAAGGTCGTTGTGAGGACCCCCCAGCGAGGCGCCGCGCGGGAGAGGGTGGAGCTCGCCGACGACAACGCGCGCGAACGCCACAAGGTCCGCTTCCGCCGCGTGGGCGGCGAGGGTGCCCTGGCCGTCGAACGGCTCGCGCGCATCCTCGACCTGGCCGTTGCCCCTCGGCGCATCGAGGCGTTCGACATCTCCCACCTGCAGGGCACCGACAGCATCGCGTCGCTCGTCGTGTTCGAGGACGGCAAGCCGAAGAAGTCCGACTACCGACTCTTCGGAATCACTTCGCAGAGCCTTCTCGCGCCCGACGATTTCCGAAGCATGGCCGAGGCGGTGGAGCGCCGTTACCGGAAGCTCTCGGCGCAAGGGGGTCCGATGCCGGACCTCGTCCTGGTGGATGGAGGCCGCGGCCAGCTCCAGGCTGCGCTGACCGCCCTCGACCGGCTCGGCCTCGAGCTTGCCGTCGTCGGGCTCGCGAAGCGCGAGGAGGAGATCTGGGTGCCGGAGCGGCCGGAGCCCATCCGGTTGTCGCGCAAAGACCCGGCCCTGCAGCTCATCCAGCGCGTTCGCGACGAGGCGCACCGCTTCGCAATCACGCGGCACCGCGGGCGGCGCGCGAAGAGGATGCGGGAGACCAGCCTGCGAGAGATTCCCGGCATCGGCCCGACCCGAGCGCGGACGCTCCTCACGCGCTTCGGCTCCCTCTCGGGTCTCGCGGCCGCCGATCCTCGCGAGGTGGAGGACGCGGTGGGTCCGGCCACGGCGCGCGCGGTCCGCGAGTACCTCGACGCGGGCCGGCCCGTAGAGGAGCCGGTCGGCGTCGCTCCGCCCGGCGGTGACGGAGGACGAGTTCGTTCGGCATGAGAACGGCCTTCGAACGCGAGGGCGACGTCCGCAGCGTCGACCTGCTCGGCGCATTCGCGACGCTCTGGCGAGGACACGCGAGCGGCGTCGTGGACTTCTCCGGGCCGCGCCGGACCGTCCGTTTCGACGTGTCCGATGGGGAGATCGTCTCGGTGTCCTCGGCGGACGACTCGTTCGACACGGCGGAGATCCTGCGGCGCGGGGAGAAGCTCTCGGCGGAGGCTCTCGCGGACGGAAGAATCCCCGCCGGCAGCGACCGGGCGCGGTACCTGCGGGATATCGGCCTCCTTTCGGACCGCGATTGGCGGTGGGGCGAGAAGCTCCGGATCGTGGAAATCCTGTCGGACCTCGTCGGCTGGCTGGATGGCACTTACCGATACGAACCGACGGCGACACCCCAGCCCTCCGACTTCCGGATCGGAATTCACCGGGTCGTCCTCGAGCTGTACCTGCGCTCTTCCGATCGCGCATTCATCCACCACTCTCTTGGCGCGCCGGACGCGGCCCTCGAGCGCGCCGCCGACTTCGACGAGAAGTTCGCGAGTCTCGGGCTGACGCCGGACGCGCTCACCGTTGCCGCGGCAATCGACGGGAAGGCTACCGCCGCCGACATCTCCCGCCGCACTCCTCCCGATCCCTTCTCCGTCGAGAAACTTCTCGCCGCCCTCGCCACGCTCGGGCTCGTGCGTCCCGAGTACGCCCTGGAGGACCTGACGCCGGCTGGGCCTGTGCAACCCTACCTGGAACCTCCTCCGCCTCAGCCCGAGCCCGATTCCGCGGACGCTGCCCCCGAGTCCGAGCGGACCCCGCCCGTTGAGCTGGAGATACTTCCCGCGCCGCCCGAGCCTTCCCCTCCGCAGGATGAACTCGAACTGCTCGAGATCCCGTCGCCCTCGGCACCCGCGGAGGCAGCCGCCGGCATCGAGCTCTGGGAGAGCGCTCCGAGAGAGCCGCTCGATCAGCCGCTCGAGGTCGTCCCGCCGCCCGACTTCGGCGCGGCGCGCCACAGCCGTCTCTCGCCGATGTGGCTCCCGCTCCTGCTCGCAGCCGCCGTCGGGGGCCTCCTCCTCCTGCGCACGCGCGAGCCGTCCCCGGCTTCGCAGGAGGTCCTTCCCGCGACCCCGGCGGCCCCCAAGCCGGCGACGACGGAGGCCCCCTCACCGACAGCGGCCGCCGCTCTCCCCGTGATCCCGAGCGGCGTTTCGATGACTCCGACCATTGCCCCGACCCGGACCCCTCCGATCGAGCCGTCTCCGCAGCCGACCGCCGTCGTCTCACATCCGACGCCGCCCGTGTCCGCGGTGCCTCGCACGCGCGGAGCGTGGCTTGCGCTCGCCGAACGGGACCGCCGGCGTCTCGCGTCCGACTCCCGGATCCGTTTCTCCATTCAGCTCGAGCTCGTCTGCGAGCTTCCCTCTCTCGAGGAGGCGTGGGTCTACGATCGGCAGGACGCGACGTGGCTTCTGACCGCGTCCCATCAGGGTCGGACCTGCTTCCGCGTCTTCTGGGGGCGCTACCGAACCCTCGAAGAGGCGCGCGACGGCAAGAGATCGGTGCCCGCGTTCTACTTCACCCCGACGAACCGCCCCGTCGTCGTTTCAACGAGCGGCGCTCTGCTACGCTAGATTGGAGCGCTCCCCCGTGGACAACCAGACCTCTCGAAGCCCGGACCCACCCGATCCGGCGTTCCGGGGCCGCCTCGAAGAGGCCCCGCTGCCCGAGATTCTGCGTCGGATCTTTCTCGAGCAGCGGAAGGGGACGCTGACCCTCTCGCGCGCCGAGGACGTACGCCGGCTCTTCTTCGAAAAGGGGGAGCTTCGCACGGCGACATCCTCGCGGGAGGGGCAAAGGATCGGGTCCTTCCTGAAGCGGCGTGGGCGAATCACCGACGACGACCTTTCCTGGGCCCTGGGGGAGATCGCGCGGCAATCCGGCTCGCGCCTCGGAAAGACGCTCGTCCGCCAGGGTCTCCTCGAGAAGTCCGTTATCGACGTCGAGATGAAACGCCTCGTGGAAGAGATCGTCCTCTCCGCCTTCCAGTGGGAGTCGGGGGAGTACTCTTTCGAGCCGTCGACGGGGGTGATCGATCCCGACGTCGCCTTGTCGCTCTCCACGGCGGCGATTATCGTCGAGGGGATCCGCCGCCTTCCGGAGGGTGCGCTCTTCCGCGAAAGGCTCGGCGACGGGCACCGCGTGCTTCGCCTGGCGCGCGATCCGATGTCGCGTTACCAGTACCTTCCCCTGACTCCGCAGGAGGCGTACGTCCTGTCCCGAATCGACGGAGTGCTCGACGTCGACTCTCTTCTTTCGATTGCCGGTGCGACGCGCTCGCTGGCCGCGAAGGCGGTCTATGCGCTCCTCTCCTGCGGGCTCGTCGAGTGGAAGACCGACGGGAGCCCGCGGCGGGAAACGACGGGCACTCCGGCAACACTGAACGTCGAGGTCGCGAGCGAGCCCCCGCAGCCGTCGCCGGAGCACGCCGATCTCGTGCGCAAGACGTGGCGGCGGATCGACTGGCTTTCTCACTACGACCTTCTCGCCGTGTCGCGCGATGCCGCTGCGGCGGATATCCGCCGCGCCTACTTCGAACGGAGCCGCCTCTTTCACCCGGATCTCGCGCACCGCTCGGACCTCGCCGGTCTCGACAAAGAGCTCTCCGCCGTTTTCGAGCGGCTCAAGGTCGCCCACGACATTCTGGCGGACCCCGCCCTTCGCGCGGAGTACGACAAGAGCCTCGACGACGCGCCGGCGGCCGTGTTCGCCGAGGACGCCGCCGCCGACCCGAAAGTCCAGCGCCAGCTGGCGGAAGAAAACTTCGACCGGGCCGTACAGTTGATCGCGGAAAAGGACTACCACTCCGCCGTCGAGCTGCTGCGCGAGGCGGTCCGTTTCGCCCCGGACAAGGCGGAATACCGGTTCCGTCTTGGAGAGGTCGAGCTCAAGAACAAGAAGTGGGTCGAGCGGGGAATCGAAAACATGAGAGAAGCGATTCGGCTCGCGCCGTCGCGCGGCGACTTTCTTCGAAAGACGGCTCGCGCGCTCGCCGCGAGCGGCCGGAAGACGGATGCCGAGTTGTACGCGCGTCGCGCGAACGACGTGGAGCCGGGGGCCGAGGGCGCCGCGCTAATCTCGGAGATCTGCGGTCCCGAAACCCCGAAGCGGAGCCGGGAGACGGGTGGAGTGCCGCGAACGGGGTTCCTGGGTCGAATCCTGAGGAAGAGAGAGTGAGGCGGAATCGATGACCGCGATCCTGACCGGGCTGGGGCTCGCGGCCGCCGCGGGGTTCAACGCGTGGGCAGTCCTAATCCTCTTTCACGGCCTCTACCTCTTCCTGCCCCTGGAGTTCCCGGGCCCGGTTGCCGCGATGCTGGGCAGCCAGACCGTGTTCGGGTTCGCTCTCGTCCTCTTCCTCGTGGAGTTCGTGATCGACAAGATTCCGATGCTCGACCGGCTCTGGGAGCTCGGGAACACGCTGCTCCGTCCGGTGGTCGGCGCCCTCCTCGCGGTCGCGTCGGTCTCCGACACTTCGACGCTCGAGCGAATCGGCATCGGCCTTGCCGGCGCCGCGGCAACTCTCGCCGCGCACGTCGCGAAATCCACGACTCGCCTCGAGTCGACTGCCGCGACCCGGGGATGGACGCAGTTTGCTCTCTCTCTCGCCGAGGACGTGATCGCTGTCGTTCTCGCGACGCTCGTCTTTTTCGTGCCGTGGGTGACCGCCCTCTTCCTCACGGGACTCGTGCTCGTGCTCCTCACCCACCAGGCGCGCGTGCGTCGGGCGCTCCGCGTCCTTTTCTTCCGGCTCCAGCATCCGAGGCGCCGCCCTCCCGCCACCGCCGGATAGCGGCGGAAGATGCCCTACCTCGTCGACGGAAACAACCTGATCGGGCGGGCCGGGAGGGGGAAGGCATCGGACGAGGACCGGTCGGCCCTCATCCGAGAGCTCTCCGACCGTCTTCGACGGACCCGCGCGCGCGTGATCGTGTACTTCGACGGCGCGGGAGAGGGGGTCTCCCTCGGCAGCCTCTCGATTCGCTTCTCCGGCTCAGTGACGGCCGACGACGCGATCGTCCGCGAGCTCGCTCGGTCGCGGGCGCCGCGCGAAGAGATGGTCGTGACCGCCGACCGGGATCTCGCACGGCGGGCCCGCGACGCCGGCGGACGCGCCCTGTCGCCCGAGGAGTTCTGGTCCCGTTTCGGGTCGGAGCGTGGGGCGAAAAAGCCCGGCTCCACCGACGAGCCGCGCGTCGACGTGGCGGAGTGGACCCGCTTCTTCGAAGACGAGAAGAACCGCGGCCGCTAGCCCGTCCAGGCGCTCGCTCCGTGCTAGGATCGATAGTCCGAGCGGGCCACGTGATCGCCCCGAGTAATCGGGGAGGAAAGTCCGAACTCCGAACTGGCGGCATGCCGGGTAACCCCCGGTCGCGGCGACGCGAAGGAAAGTGCCACAGAAAACAGACCGCCTTCCCCGAGCTCACGCTCCGGGACGGCAAGGGTGAAACGGTGCGGTAAGAGCGCACCGCCCCGCCGGCAACGGCGGGGGCACGGTAAACCCCATGCGGAGCTAGGCCAAATAGGGAGACGGTGGGCGCCAGTCCCACCCCGCTTTCGGGCGGGCCGTCTCCGGGTCGGCTGCTTGAGCCCGAGGGAGACCTCGGGACGAGAGGAATGATCACGGGCCCGGGCAACCGGGTCACAGAATTCGGCTTACCGGCCCGCTCGGGCTTTCTTAAGCCGGGCTTTCAGCCGCGGCGGTCGCTTCGCGACCGGCGGCTGAGAGAGTTTGATCCGCGAGCCCGAAGGTCCCGGGCTCCTTTTTCTCTTGATTAAGCCTCTACGGCTGAGACCGGGCGCCACCATCGGGGTTGCGGCGATCTCCGGGCCTGTCGACGAGGCACGGCTGGAAGCGGGCCTCGCGAGCCTGCGGGCAAAGGGGTACGCGGTCATCGAGGCCTCGAACCTGCGCCGCCGGGAAGGGTTCCTCGCGGGGAACGACGCCGAACGCGCCGCCGGATATCGAGCGCTCCTGACCGACCCCGCCGTTGACGCAATCTTCTTCGCCCGCGGCGGTTACGGCGCGGCGCGGATCCTGCCGCTCGTTGATCCGGACGAACTCCGCTCGCATCCGAAAATCCACCTCGGGGGTTCCGACCTGACGGCGCTTTTTGCGTTCGCCTCGGGACGCGCCTCGCTCGTCACGTTCTATGGACCAATGATCGCGGTGCAGATGGCCGAGGACACTCCTCTCGACTGGGAGCCGGTCCTCTCCGGGGAGAGGGCGCCGCCGGTCGAGCTCCAGCCGTCGGACCGGCTCGCTCCCGGC